>JAFQGO010000021.1:0-10279 GCA_017398225.1 Oscillospiraceae bacterium
GTAACGCATCGCACCTATTCGCGCCTCGCTTGCGTCATTTCCGATGCGGCGGCTTGCGGAGAGATTATTTACGATCTCGCCATGGAGATGGGCATAAAGCTTACAAAAAAGCTTTCGAATGCTCTTTATGTTGCAATTGCAACGGATACAGGCAGATTTTTGCACGCAAATACCACGCCGGAAACACACAGAAAAGCGGCAGAGCTTATTGCTCACGGCGCGGACTTTGAGGGTATAAATCGCGAGTTTTTTATTGAAAAAACGCCGGAGAGAATCGCTCTCGAAGCGGAAGTTCTCGGCGGTATGAAACTCCTTTTCGGCGGAAAAGTGTGCGTTATTAAGCTTAATAACGAAACTATAGAAAAAATCGGTGCAACGGAGGACGACCTTGACGGCATATCCGCGCTTGCGCGTGTTGCGCGTGGCGTTTCTCTCGGTATTTACATCCACGAGCGTGACGGCAAGGCAAAGGTGTCTATGCGCTCGGATGAAAACGCCGATTGTGCAGAGCTTTGTGCGCATTTCGGCGGCGGCGGGCACGAACGTGCCGCAGGCTGTACGCTTGACGTGTCTCTTGACGATGCGGAAAAGCTTATCTGCGCATATCTTGAAGAATTGGATTTGTTTTAGTTTTTGCGGAACACTTTGCTGTGTTCCGCAAAAACTGCTTAAAAAAAGAGGTATAAAATGAACGGAATTGTGATTATAGACAAGCCTGCGGGAATTACGTCTCACGGCGTCGTTTCGCGTATGCGTAAAATATTCGGTACACGCCGTGTGGGGCATTCGGGAACGCTTGACCCTATGGCAACGGGAGTTCTGCCCGTGTTCGTAGGACGTGCAACGCGCGCGTGCGAATTTGCACTGTGCGATGAAAAAGCATATATTGCGCGCTTTCGTCTCGGCGTCGTTACGGACACTCAGGATATAACGGGAACCGTGATTGAAGAGAGACCTGTCAGTGTGGCACAGGAACAGGTTTTTGACGTATGCCGCAGCTTTTGCGGAGAAATTCTGCAGACCCCGCCGATGTATTCTGCGCTGAAGGTGGACGGCGTTGCGCTTTACAAGCTTGCGCGCGAGGGGAAAACGGTGGAGCGTGAAGCAAGAAAAATCACAATTCATTCCATAAATCCGTCTTATGCGGGCAATGATGAGTATGAAATTGAGGTTTCGTGTTCAAAGGGAACGTATATCCGTACACTGATATACGATATCGGAGAAAAGCTCGGCTGCGGGGCGTCAATGACGGCACTGCGCAGAACAAAATCCGGTATTTTCACAATAGATCGCGCAAAAACCATAGAGGAAACGGAAGCAGAGCCGACTCTTCTGCCGGTTGATTTTATGTTTTCTGAATACAGCCCCGTGACGATTGATGCAAAAGGGGAGAAAAAGTGCCGCAACGGTGCGCCGGTTCCGGGAAATGCAGAGGATGGAGTTACATACCGTGTCTATTCGGAAAACGGCGAGTTTCTTATGCTTGCGCGCGGGGATAAGAGCGGTGCGCTTGTAACGGTGAAAAGTTTTTTTGAGGTGCAGGGATGAAAAAAAGAGTTGTTGCTCTCGGCTTTTTTGACGGCGTACATATCGGCCACGGAGCGTTGCTTGAAATGACGGTGCGCAGAGCTCGTGAAAAGGGAGCCTCTGCTGCCGTGATGACGTATTCAAACCATCCGTCATCTATTGTTGCGTCATCTGCCGTAAAGCTTATCAACACAACAGAGGAACGGTGCGCTCTTATGCGTGAGCTGTACGGTATATCCGATATAATCGTAAAGGAATTTACAAAAGAATATTCATCGCTTTCAGGTGAAGCTTTTGTGAATGAAGTTATAAAAAAAGAGCTTGCGGCGTGCCATGTTGTTGCCGGTTTTGATTTTCGCTTCGGCAAGGGTGGGAAATGCGATGCTGCATCGCTTTTGAGGCTTTGTGAAGAAAACGGAATCGGCTGTGATATAGTAGATGAGGTAAAGCTTTATGGCGAAGCAGTGAGCTCTTCGCGCATACGCGAATATATTGTTGCAGGAGATATGGTAACGGCGCGCGAGCTTCTGGGACATTACCACTGCGTTATAGGTGAGGTTACGCGCGGTGCGCAGCTTGGCAAAGATCTGGGTTTCCCCACGGCAAATCAGGAGATACAGAAAGATGTTTTGTGCGTAAAGCACGGTGTGTATTTATCCCGTGTGACGGTGGACAGTAAAATGTACAGGGGCGTGACCAACATCGGCGTGCGCCCTACGGTATCAAGTGGGAAGTGTCCGCGGGCGGAAACGTTTATCATAGATTTTTCGGGAGATTTATACGGCAGGAAAATCAAGCTTGAGCTTGTAAAATTTATGCGCGGAGAGGAAAAGTTTTCCTCGATTGAGACGCTTCGCGAGCGTATAGAGAAGGATGTAATGCAGGCAAAGACGGATTTTTAGATATTTTTACAGAAAATTCATTGATTTTACATACGGAATTTGGTACAATATAATACGACACAGTATGTTTTTGTAAGGACGGGTTGAATATATGGCTTGGAAAATGCTTCAGAATACTATACTTCAGATGAAGGAGGCAACCGACCGCACGATCGGCGTTATGAACGTTACGGGCGAGGTTGTTGCCTGTACTGACCAGAGCCTTAAGGGAAGCTTGCGTGAAAGCGCGCTTGATGCTCTTGAGGAGATGATAGGCTCGTACATTGTTTTTGACGGCGATACATATAAGCCCGTGGCGACGCCCGGTGCGAGGTTTGAGTATGTCATATTCGTTTCGGGTGAGGATGAATATGCCAGAAGTCTTGCCGTTATGGCTTCTCTTGCGGTGGGAAATGCAAAGAAGTACTACGACGAAAAGCACGACCGCGCAACGTTTATCAAGAACGTAATACTGGACAATATTCTCTCCGGCGACATATATATGAAGGCAAACGAGCTTCGTCTTCCGCTGGATGTTCCGCACATTGTTTATCTCATCCGTCAGGTTGACGGTGCGGACACCGCGGCGGTGGATATCGTATCGAATATGTTTCCGGATAAGGACAAGGACTATGTTGTCAGCGTAAGCGAGACAGAAATTGCGGTAATAAGCGAAACTGCGAAGGATACGGAAACCAAGCAATTCATAAAGGTTGCGGAGAGCATCCGCGACACGCTGAAAGCCGAGCTTCTTGCAAAAACCGAAATCGGTATAGGAAAGGTTGCACCGTCCCTTAAGGATATTGCCGTTTCCTATAAAGAGGCGCAGTCTGCAATAAACATAGGAAAGATGTTTGACACAGAGCGGGATGTAATGAGCTATGAAAACCTTGGTATCGGCAGGCTTATTTATCAGCTTCCGACAACTATTTGCCAGATGTTTCTTTCGGAGGTGTTCAAGGATAACTCTCTTGAACAGCTTGATTCCGAAACACTTATGACGATACAGAAATTCTTTGAAAACAATCTCAACGTGTCGGAAACGTCGCGCAATCTGTTTGTCCACAGAAACACGCTTGTCTACCGCCTTGAAAAAATCAAGAAAATAACAGGGCTTGACCTCCGGGAGTTTGACCACGCAATTATTTTCAAGGTTGCCCTTATGGTAAAGAAATATTTGTCAATCCAGGGCACAGCATTTTAAATGTTGTGCTCATACCTGCTTTTTGCGGAAAGGAATGTGGAATAAATGGTTAGGCTTCTCGATGTTTGCAAGGTGTATGAAAACGGAACACCTGCGCTGTCGGGTATAAATCTGAAGATAGATGACGGCGAATTTGTGTTCCTCGTCGGTTCTTCTGCTTCGGGAAAATCAACTATAGTAAAGATACTTACAAGTGAAGTGAAAATGACCTCCGGAAGGGGGATTGTGAACGGTTTTAACTTAAACAGAATAAAGCCGTCAAAGGTGCCGGAGCTTCGCCGCACAGTCGGCGTTGTGTTTCAGGATTTCCGGCTGATAGATAAGAAAACGGTGTATGAAAACGTGGCGTTTGCGATGCGTGCCGTCGGTGCGCCGCCGCGGATCATAAAAAGCCGCGTTCCGTATGTGTTAAAGCTTGTCGGACTTGACCGCAAGATGAAATCTTTTCCGAACGAGCTTTCCGGCGGTGAGCGGCAGAGGGTCGCGGTTGCGCGTGCGCTTGTAAACAATCCCAGTATGATAATTGCGGACGAGCCTACGGGAAACCTTGATCCGAAAATGTCAATTGAGATAATGAGTCTTCTTGAAAAAATCAATGAGCTTGGGACAACTGTGCTCGTTGTTACGCATGAGCGTGAGCTCGTAAACGAATTTTCAAAGCGCGTTATCGCGATAGACAGCGGTCGTATCGTGAGCGACAGAACAGGCGGGTACTATCAGAATGAGACTTTATAATATTACATACTTTCTCCGCGAGGGAATATCAAGTATTTTTTCTCATCGCCTTATGAGCTTTGCGGCAATGAGCGTTATAACTGCGTGTCTTCTGCTTATGGGAAGCTTTTCGCTTGTTGCGGTGAATGTCGATAAGGTGCTTGAAGATGTTGAGAACAAAAACGAAATTGTTGTATTTATTGATGAAAGCTATACCGGTGAGCAGGCACGCGCGCTGGAAAGCGAGATTGTTGCGGTGGAAGAGGTTGAATCTGCAGTCTATATGACAAAGGAGCAGGCTCTTGAAAACTTCAAAAAGGATTTTGGAGACGACAGCGGCATTCTTGAGGGGCTTGAAGAACGCAACCCCCTGCGCGACCGCTTTACCATAAAGCTTCACGATATCCACGCCACAAAGCGTGCGGCACAGGCCCTTGAAGCTATCGAGGGCGTTGCAAACGTCCGCGCCCGGAGCGACATATCCGACAGAATAATTCAGGTAAGAGATGTTGTAACGGCAATCTGCGCCGTGCTCATTCTCATCCTCGCTCTTGTTTCTGTGTTTATCATATCGAACACTGTAAACCTCACGATGTTCAACAGACGTGAGGAAATTGCAATAATGAAGATGATAGGAGCCACAAACGGCTTTGTCCGCATTCCGTTTGTTATAGAGGGACTTCTTATAGGTATTGCGGGGGCTACGCTTGCACTGTTTTTGCAGTGGGCGGTGTATGAGTATGTCGTTGCGGCGGCGCTGTCCTCGATAAGCTTTATGCCAAACGTATCGTTCGGGGATATAATCGGATATATCCTTATGATGTTTTACGGTGTCGGCGTTCTTGTCGGCGGTGTCGGAAGCGCAATTACATTGCATAAGTTCTTAAAGGTCTGAAATACACCCATAAATGGATATAATAAAAAGGAGGGCTTTTCTGTGAGCCAAAAAACAGTTCGCATAATATCCGCCGTTATTGCGGGAGCAATAGTTTTTTCTCTTGCGTTTGCGTTTATTGCGGAGATCGTTTCAGTAAACAGCGCAGATGCGGCAGAGAGCGTTTCAAGCCTTAACAGCAAGCTCTCGAGCTTAGAAAAGCAAAAGTCAAAAATACAAAAAGAGCTAAAGGCGATAGAGTCTAAAAAACAGTCCACAATGACAAAAAAAGCGGCTCTTGACCAACAGATAGACGTTACCGAAAAAGAAGTTGACACGATAAACGAGCTGATTTCTGCGCTTGATACGAAGATTGCCGCAGCGGCAGCGGAGCTTTCGGCGGCACAGGCAGAGGAACAGAAGCAGACGGACGATTTCCTCAAGCGCGTTAGAATTATGGAAGAGGAAGGCTCGGCATCCATGCTGGGTATAATCCTTGCGGCAGACAGCTTCTCGGATATGCTTACGAGAACAGAGCTTATCGGAAGCGTGGTTGAGGGGGATAAAAAGCTTGTTGCGGCGCTTGCGGCAACGCGCGAAGAGATAGCAAGCAAGAAAGCGGTTCTCGATGCGGCACGCACAGAGCAGGCATCTGCAAAGAAAAATCTTGTTGCAAAGCAGAACTCCCTTGAAAGCCAGTATAAGGATGCAAACGCATTGCTTAAATCCCTGAACACCTCGGCGGCTGAATATGAAAAAGCATTTAACGAAGCCGAAAGGGCAATGGATGCGGCGCGCGCATCGCTGCAGAAGCTTCTTTCAAATTCAAGCTCGTCAACCTACGTCGGCGGTGAGTTCCGATGGCCGACAAAGGCGACGAGAATAACATCTCCATACGGAACGCGTAAGGACCCGATAACGAGAAAAACCTCAATGCATACCGGTATTGACATCGGCTCAGGTATGGGCACTGAGATATATGCCGCAAACAGCGGTACGGTTGTTGTTGCGGGATGGTCGAGCAAGGGCTACGGAAACTACGTTGTTATTGACCACGGCGGCGGAAAATCCACGCTTTATGCACATATGAGCAAGATAAAAACGTCAAAGGGCGCGAAGGTCACGAAAGGCAGTGTTATCGGTCTTGTCGGCTCGACGGGATATTCAACCGGTCCGCATCTTCACTTTGAGGTACTTATAAACGGCAAACACACAAACCCGATGAACTATTTTAATAAAGCTTAACGGCGGCGGGGCGATGCACTCATCGCCCCTTCGATTTTAATGACAACACGGGAGGTAACCTATGCGAAAAAAACAACTTATGACAACCGTTGCACTTATGCTGCTTACTGCGGCGCTGACATACTGCATAACGCTTTATGCGTCGGAGCGTGAGTATAACGCAAAGCTTGCCGGACTTTCCGACAGAGAGGCGGAGTATGCAAAAATTGCCGAGGTGCGCGGGTATATAGACAAGTATTTTGTTGAAGAATATGAGGATAAGAACATTACCGACGGCGCACTTTACGGAATGGTTGCATCGCTCGGAGACAGATGGTCATATTATCTTCCCGCCGAGCAGTTTGCGTCTGTTGTGAACTCAACAAGCGGAAAAATCGTAGGTATCGGCGTCAATGCTTCATATGATTCCGACCGCGGTGCGGTGCTTATTCTTGATGTGTACGAAGGCTCTCCGGCGGAATATGCGAAGCTTCTTCCGTTTGACAGAATTGTCGGCGTGGACGGTGTCGAGGTGGCACAGATAGGCTATGATGCGGCTGTGAAAAAAATCCAGGGAGTTGTCGGCACACCCGTATCGCTTACGGTAGAGCGCGAGGGCGTGGCAGAACCCATAAGCTTAAGTATAACGCGCCGTGAGATTGACGTGCAGAGTGTTAAGGCAAAAATTCTTGACGGAAACATAGGCTATATAAAAATATCAAGCTTTGATGCAAACGTAGATAAGGATTTTGCGGCAGCGCTTGCAAATCTCAAAAAGGCAAACGTAGAAGGTATCGTATTTGATGTGCGCAATAACCCCGGCGGACTTTTAAACGTGCTTGTAAATGTGCTTGACCCGCTTCTTCCCGAGGGAATTATAATACGCGAGGAAAACAAGAGCGGCAAGGCGATAACGCACTATTCGGATGCAAATGAACTCAACCTCCCGATGGCTGTGCTTACCAATGAGTATTCAATCAGCGCGGCGGAGTTTTTTGCCGCGGCACTGCAGGAGAGCGGAAAAGCAACCGTAGTGGGCGAGGCGACCACAGGAAAGGGTCTTGCACAAAGCCAGATTCCGTTGTCTGATGGTTCGGGAATAATCTTATCCGTCAGCAAGTATTACACCGGACGCGGCGCAAGCCTTGAGGATAGCCATGGAATAAAACCGGATAAGACAGTTGAGCTTACGGCAGAGGAAAAGAAAAAGTTCTATCTTCTCAGTGAAAAAGAGGACAGACAGCTTCAGGCGGCGATTGCGGCGGTCAACGAGCGCAAAAACGCCCCTGCAGTGGTAAGTGAAGAAGAACAATAGAATATGGAATGAGAAAAATAGATTGTAAAAAGCCAAAAAGCTTTTCACAATCGATTTGCCAGTTCTCTGTCAAATATTCGTGCAAAAGCCTTGATGTGAATGGTTTAAATTCTAAGTTTTTCTCTTTCATAACCGTTGACAGGTAATAATAATCTTGACAAAGTTTTCGTTTTACATTATACTCAGTGTTGAATGGAGTTGAAAATATGGCAAGACAAATAGTGCGAGAATCATTTTATATTTACTGCAACAGATTTAAAGAATTTATTCCATTTGGATGCATCGTTGCGACTTTTTATTTCACGCTTTCTTGTGTTTCATCCCTGTTTTTTCTTCTTGGTCCGTTGTTGATAATAACATGTGAAATTCCTTGTTATTCTTTATTCTGTAATAAAAGACCTATTCAGGCTTTACGTGAAAATCCCAAACCAATCTTGTTTTTTTCGATATGCGATATTGCAGTTGTTTTAGCATCAAGATATTCATTCACCTTTCCGGAACAGATAATGAATTTCGAAATTGAAATATCTATCGCAAAGTTGTTACTTAACGTTATTTTCACTATTTTGCAGGTTAGTGTTTCGTTCTTGCTCATACATTCAATTAAGAAGAACTGTGGGATAAAAGAGGCTTTTTCAAAATATGCAGATGTTTTTTCAAGCAACAGAGCATGGAAAGTCTGGCTCTACGTGAAGGTTTGTCTGGTGGAATTCGGATATATGTTGGTGCTTATTGCAGGTCTGCTTGTAATCACGTTTTTAATGCGCACACTTCTTCAGTTTCCCGAAAATTTGGCAATTACAATAACAACGATTTTCTTTTTAATATTCGTATATGTGTTTTATCCGTATATGTACATCCGGATGTGTAATTATTGCGAAGAAATATGTTAGCAAAAAAGTGAGTTTATTCTTTTGGATAAACTCACTTTTTGATGCTGGAATTATTATTTGCTTCTAAGCAGTTTTCTCAACTCAGCATCTCGCTCGGCACGGTATTTGTCATAGTTTTGGTTTAAATAAACGATGCGCATAATTGCTCTTATTGCTTCTTCTTTGTACTTTTTGTTCACATCAGGCTGCAGGTATCCAAACTGCTCTGTGTTCTGGATATTTTTAACCTCAGATAAAAGCGTATTTATAAACTTTTCTCTCGCCTTTTCATCATCGACAAGATATTTAAACTCGCTGTTGTTTAGATATTCATACTGCCTCTGACTTTGTGCCGCACGTGCGTTATTATTACGCAAGTCATTATAAGTGTTTTTTGCTCCTTCCAAGTTGTCGTCAACAAAAGTTTGTGTTGCACCTGCTAGTATAGATGCTCCTAATGTGGCAATATCGATTGGTGGGTATCCGCTTTTTTGAGTCATACCATAATTTTCGATAGAATTATACACGATGTCGCGTATCGGATTTAGTGATGCTCCAGCAAAAGCTACAAAATCAGCTTTTGCATTATCGGTTACGGAATCAATCAATACGTCTTTATACCGACTGTTGTATACAGGTGATGAATAATCATAAATATTTTCCTTACCTAAAGCATAAAGCCATCCTTGATTGAATTTATCATCAACGATGTTAACGGCGTGTTCTCTTCCTGCATTCACAACATCGTCAGTGCTTTTCTCAAGCGGACTGAACCATGCCGGCGCGGCGTGAAACTCCGCACGCGGAGCAGATGCATTTTGCGCACTGTAATTTATCGGTTGAAAAATATCCTTTGTATTGCGCAGCATATCTCCGGCTCTACGGCTGCGTATATCCTTCAGCGATTTATTCACCTGTGACATACGCTCTTCGCGTTCCAAATCCGATATTGCGCTGTCTACTTCGTAGAAGCCTTCGAGGAACGAGCGGTCATCCGACGCATTAAAAGGATCATCGTCAGCCCACGAAAAGGGCTTTCGCTTCGGTTCTTTTGCAATTGTTGCCGTATTTTTCGTTGTGCCTGATTTGTTTGCCGTTGTTGTATTTGTGCTTGTATTTGATATTATTGTTGGTTGAGTTGTTACATAATTATCATCGCCCACATGACCGGGCGCATAATCCATAAAGGTTTTTCCTTTTTTCTTCTTCTCGTCTTGACTGAGAAGATTAAATCCCATACCGTTCATTATTAGTTTACCTCCTTTCAAAAGAATTTTGTCTTATTTTTCCGATTATTTTCTATGTCATTTTCATCTCTCCTCTCTGCTCTGCAAACAAAAAGCGCACACCGGAAAAGTGTGCGTTTTTCAGGCTGTAATTATATTATCACAAAATTTATTTTTTGCGGTGCCAAGTTTCTGCCAATATTTTGCCAATCCTCTGCCAATACTTTGCCACCTTTTTAGCAAAGAACAGCTATATCTGTT
The DNA here is from genome assembly GCA_017398225.1 of Oscillospiraceae bacterium. GTDB lineage: Bacteria > Bacillota > Clostridia > Oscillospirales > JAAYXM01 > SIG480. The sequence goes on from JAFQGO010000021.1 coordinate 10,099, forward strand.
CAAATCTACAGTAGCCGATTAAAGTATATTTCCGCAAGAGACAGAAGCGATTAATTTCGTTTCTGTCTCTTGTATTGCTCATTTTCGAAATTTCTTGCATTCACCTATTGACTTTAGCACGGTAAAGTGGTAAACTATGAAAGTGACTAATTTAAGAACAAAGGAAGTGACGCATATGGCA
>JAFQGO010000203.1:0-2986 GCA_017398225.1 Oscillospiraceae bacterium
AACATCTTCCTTTGTACGAATATTGGTTTTAGTATAACATATTAAGGATATACACAGCAACTGTTTTTGTAAATTCAAGAAGCTTATCACATTCGATAAACTCATCGGGCTGATGGGCACCGCCCTCTTCGAGGAAGGTACGTGCTGCCCCGAAGGTAAAAGCATTGCTGCTGCCGTATTTTGAAATAACGGAAAGGTCTGAAAGGCATGAGCCGCAGACTATGGGTTCTTTTCCGGTTACTTCCCGCGCCGCAGAAAGAAGCTTCTGTATATCCGGTGCATCCGGCTCGCAGAACACATAATGGAAGAAACGTGTGTACGGGATAAAGCCGTCACCAACAATCCCAAGCGGCTTCAAAGCTTCAAAAAGCTTTTTTCAAGCGCAGCAAATTCGGAATAGATTTCTCTTTCGGTTTTGTCGGTATAGTATATAAAGTGAATTTCGCCGCGGTTTAAGTCCGTGCCGTTAGAACCCGCACGGATACCCATATAGAGCATGGAACTTTCGGGAATAACAGTTCCGTTGTAATATTTGTTATTGCTAAGCTCTGCAAATCTGTTTTGCTTAAACTCCTTTAAAATATCCATAACGACCGGGATTGCCCGCGCACAAAGCTCCGAGCTGTCAACAACATTCTCTGTGTGATAGAGATACTTAACTTCCTGACCGCCTGTGGCACAGTGCCATACCTGGTCATGCTCGCCGTCCATATTAAGAATGTGGTCGCAAGGGTACTTGAGAACTGAGGATAACGCACCGTGAGAGCCGCCGGCTTCTTCATCCGAGTATGCAGAAAAAAGAAGATTTTGTTTTGGAACGAGGCCCGCTTCCTTTAGGATTTTCATTATAAAGAGCGCGGCGGCAACTCCGTATTTGTCATCAGATGCCCCTCTGCCGTAGATTCTGCCGTCCTTTATTTCTCCGGAAAGAGGCGGAACGCTCCAGTTTGCGGGATCGCCTATCTCTACGGTGTCAATGTGAGCCATCAGCATAAGACCGTTTTTGTCTTCACATCCCGGAAGTGTGGCAACAACGCTCGGACGGTTTTCAAGTGCTCTTTCGGGCCAGTAGTCCGGGTGGTTTTCAAAGCTTTCAAGTTCAAGAGGAGAGAACATATCAGCGGGGATTCCAAGGTCATCGCAATATTTTTTTACATAGCGTGCACACTCTTCCTCATTGCCGTAATATGCAAAGTTTTCGGAATTGATTTTTATAAGTTCACTGAGAAGAGAGAAAAGCTCGTCTTTTCTCTCTTCTATAATTTTACATATAAGTTTTTTCACAGATACTCATCCTTTCAAGTGTTTTTCTTTATTATAATATATGTATGCATTAAAGAATTACAAGAGTTTTCAAATTTTGCGGTTAAAGTGATAAAAAACTTTTAATAAAAATGTAAAACCTTGCAACAAAAAAGGGTTTTGTTGTGGTAGTATAAAATCAAGAGTCAGGGGATACTAAAGTACCCTACTGTAAAATTTAATTTAAAGGAGTTGCAGAAAATGAAGAAAAGAATTATTGCATCTGTTCTTGCTGTGGTTATGGGTCTCGCGCTTTGTGCATGCGGAACGGGTAATGAGGTAAACACAGGAGAAAAAGCGCTTGTGAAGGTGACCATTCCGTCTCACGTAAGCTGGCCGTACCAGGAAAACTGGAAGGTTTGGGAATATATCCGCGAGGGTACGGGAATGGATCTTGAAGTGACCTCACTTCCCGGTAGTGACGCATCGACCAAATTATCCCTTATGTTTTCAAGCCCGGAGCTTTTGCCGGACGTTATGGCATTTACATATAAGCCGGAATCCGATAAATACGTTCCGCAGGGTGCGGTTATCGCTCTTGACGATATGACGGAGCAGATGCCGAACTATAATGCATGGGTTGACTCTCTTACGGATGAGCAGTATGAAAATATTGTCAACGTAAGAAAAAGCTATGACGGAAAGGTTTATTATACTCCGGTAACAGGTCGCGAAGCATCTGAGAACGTCCGTGCATGGCTCTATCGCAAGGATATCTTTGATAAGCACAATCTCAAGGTGCCGGAAACTTTTGATGAGTTATATGAAGTAAGCAAAGAGCTTAAAGAACTCTATCCGGACTCTTATCCATTCTGCATGAGAAGCGGGATGTCCAATATGGATATGACAGGCGCATCATGGAAGCCGTACTGGACAACGGGTGTATACTATGACTTTGATAACGAAGCATGGAACTACGGCGCACGTGAGGATATAATGCTTGATGTTCTCACCTTCTATAAGAAGATGGTTGATGAAAAGCTTCTTATGCCGAACTTTATTACAATCGACACAACAAGCTGGCAGGAGCTTGTTTCCACAAATCGCGGTTTTATCCTTCCGGAATTCCAGACCCGTATTGATTTCTTCAACAGCATTGCACAGCGCGAGGGGATTGAATTTAACCTTCAGGCAATGAAGCCGCCGGTGGCGAATGCCGAGACCGGCGTTGCAAAGGTAAACCGCTATAACATCGACCCCTGCGGATACGTAATATGCAACACCTTTAAGGAAGAGGGAATAAAGAATGCCGCAAGGTTCCTTGACTGGTTCTATACCGATGAGGCTATTGAGCTCGTTTCATGGGGAAAAGAAGGCGAAACCTTTGAAACAGTTGACGGAAAGAAGCAGTACATTCTCGGTGAAGAGGGCGGTCAGGTGCAGACGCTCTACGGCTTCTCGACCTACGGTGCATTCCTGCGTATGGATCCGGAGGCGGTTGCTGCAACGGAATCCGAGGGACTTGCCGCAACGCGTGATGTTGCAATGGAATCGCTTCTTCCGTATGCAAATCCGGTTATAAATCTTGCGTTTAACGATGAAGAAGCAAAGATGAGAAATGAGCTTTATTCAGCAATAAACTCATACACTGCCGAAATGGTAACTAAGTTCATTCTCGGTCAGGAGCCTCTTTCAAAGTTTGATGAGTTCAAGGGCGATATTGAAAAAATGGGCGTTGATGAAA
>JAFQGO010000204.1:0-2751 GCA_017398225.1 Oscillospiraceae bacterium
AGTCGGAAAAGGCGTTGCAACGCTCTTTACAAGCATAAACTATCCGGGAAATCATTCAGTTTATTACTCTTACCGCGCAATAGTGCGCGAGATAATTTCTGCAAGCGCAAGGGAGTGTGACGTCAAGGTTCTCGGAAGTGACCGTGTGCGCTACAGCGTCTACGAAGGAAACAAGATGTATCTGCTCAATACCGATTACGATATGCCGATAACGGTAAAACTCATCAAAGATAAAAAGGAAATTACGGTAACGCTTGATTCGCTCGAGCTTAAATCAGTTACACTTTAATAAATTAACCTTCTTCTGCTTGTAATTGCATCTGTTTTGTGATACAATAATAAAAAACAGAGAGTAGGGATTATAATGAAAATAAAAGAAGGATTTGTTCTTCGCCGTGTTCTTGACGAGGCGATTGTTATAGCAAGCGGGAAGGCAAGCCATGATTTTCACGGGATGGTTAAGCTTAACGATTCAGCGGCAGATATATGGGAATGGATATCCGAGGGGGTATCTGAAAGTGATATCGCCGCGCGCCTTGCGGAAAAGTATGAGCTTCCGATTGATAAAGCAAAAGCAGATACGGCTTCAATGATATCTCAGATGACCGAGGCGGGGCTTTTAGAGGCATGAGTGAGATAAAAAGCATTGAGCAAGCAATCGCGGAGGAAGGGAAGCTTGTTTTATCGACTGCCGGTGTAAGTATGAAGCCGCTTCTGGGAAATCGGCGTGATACCGTTATTATCCTTCCGGTAACCGGCAGATTGAAAAAATATGATGTTCCGCTATATCGTCGCGGGGAAAAGTGTGTACTTCACCGTATAGTCGATGTTCTTCCGGATTCTTATGTTATCTGCGGTGATAATTGTGAAAGCTATGAATATGATATTACAGATGCCAATATTATCGGTGTTCTTTCGGCTTTTTATAGGAAGGATAAGTATTATACGGTAGATAACCCATGGTACAGGCTTTATTCGGTCTGTGTGGTTGCAATGTTTCCGATAAGAAAGCTTTTAAAAAAATCCCGACGCATCCTTGCCCGCGTTTACAGAAAAGTATTCCCAAAGAAGTAAAAATTTTGTGATATAATTAATCAAAAAGAAACAGGACTTGCATTTGCTTGTCATGTTTCTTTTTTTATGCACATGACAATGTATTTAAGAATAAACTGATACAGAGATAATTTTGCGTCGGAGGTTATGTTTATGTCCAAAGAACTTGAGTTTTTAGCCGAAAATCTTGCAGACACGGTAAATGGAAAAGGCAATATAAAAATGGAACAGATTATAAAGCTTTTGTCAACAGAGAGCGGAAAGAGGGTTCTTGCAGCGCTGCTCTCAGATGGAGGAGCAAGGATAAAAACAGCTGCAGAAGCTGCTAAAAAAGGGAATCTTACGGGGGTGCAGTCTGTAATCTCGTCTATTGCCGAAACAGAAGAGGGGAAGACTCTTTTAAACGAACTAATGAACAGTACCGGAAAATAGAAAGAAAGGGGAAAGCGTTCTGTGGCAGAGCTTGAAAACATAATTCAGAGTGTGATGTCCTCGCCGGAAAGCATGGGAAAAATTATGGATATCGTAAAGATGCTTGGCGGTGAAGAAGAAACAGAACCGGAAAAGAAGACTCAGGCGCTTCCCGTTCCGGGCGGAGATTTGCTTGGTCTGGACCCGGCTATGCTTTCTAAAATTATGGAGCTTATAGGAAGCTACAGCGCTGAGGATGACAGACGCATTCGCTTGCTTGGCGCAATTCGTCCGTACCTTAAAGATGAAGATAGCTTCCATATTGATCGCGCAATACACATAGTTAAGCTTTCGCGTGTTGCAAAAGGGGTTTTATCGGAGTTCTTAAAGTCTGGAGGACAAAGAAATGTATAATAAATATCTGCAAAGCGATATGAATGCGTTTTCTGAATTGTATCGTCCGGTTGAATATGAAGAGGAGACCGAGAAAAAGGTACATGAGGAAAAAAAGGTTCGTTCAACAACAGAGCGGCGAGAACGGTTTGACTTAAAGAAACTCCTTAGCGGGCTGGATGTTGACAAAATGGGGATTTTGCCGATTGTTCTTTTGCTGCTTTTGCTTCTTGATGTTGATGATGAAGAGAGGCTCATAATAATTGTTCTTGCCGTCATATTCGGAATATAACGAAATACCGGCGAAACGCCATTTGTGCGTTTCGCCGGTATAATATATTTACTGTGCCTGAGAAATTAATACATTCCCATTCCGCCGTCGCCCATGCCTGCGGGAGCAGCAGGAGCAACAGGCTCTTTCTTGTCAGCAACAATGCTCTCGGTTGTGAGAACCATAGAAGCGATAGATGCCGCATTTTCAAGTGCACTGCGTGTAACCTTAGCCGGATCGACAATACCGGCCTTAATCATATCGCAGTATTTATTCGAAAGCGCATCAAAGCCATAGCCTGTTCTGCGGCTGTTCTTGATTTTGTCGAGAACGATAGAACCGTCGATACCTGCGTTTGCGGCAATCTGGCGAACCGGCTCCTCAAGTGCCTTCGCAATGATGCGAACACCTGTTCTCTCGTCGCCTTCTGTTTTTGAAATGAGTTTTTCAACAGCCGGGATAGCGTTTACAAATACAGTACCGCCGCCGGCAACAATGCCTTCCTCAACAGCAGCGCGTGTTGCGTTGAGTGCGTCCTCAATACGGAGCTTCTTTTCCTTCATCTCAACTTCTGTTGCAGCACCAACCTTGATAACTGCTACGCCGCCGGAAAGCTTTGCAAG
>JAFQGO010000205.1:0-4468 GCA_017398225.1 Oscillospiraceae bacterium
GATCCTCAGCTATGTTATATACATAACCTCCATCGAAATTGTAAGAATCCCGGAATGAACGTACCGTCGATACCGTACCGATATCAAGGCGTACGGTACCATCCCCGTTTTGCGCTGTTCCGAGGATTTTGTACGCTCCGCTTTCCTTGCCATCGTTCTTAATATAGATGTATCTTCCGGTAATGTCTTTTAAAACATCCTCTGTTGTCATTCCGTCAACCGGATCAATTCTTACATCAATCCAGTTTTCAAAATCGCCGTAAGTAAGCACGTCATCAAAGCCTGCGACAGTTCCGGTATAGCTTGCCGGTTGTGCCACATTTTCTTTGATTTCAAGCGCACCGTTGAGCGTGTCGCCATCATTTACATATCTGCCGATAACATCACCTTGCGCGTTGTAGCTGATAACGCCGACAAATCCACGGAAATCAAACTTACCGTTATCCACAGTGTAAGTAACGCTGTTATCCGTTGCATAGACTATGTAATCAACACGACCGGAGTTATGAGTTACCTTCACTGCACGCGCCATATTATCTCCGGAAACTGTTCCGTCAACACCAACGGTTTCGATACTGCTGATATAACGCTCACCTTTGTACGGCTCGATAACGGATGTGAACATACTGTCAAGCTTCTCACCGTTTTCAGCCGTGCGCTTTACAAGCATATAGTCAAATGTTTTCGGAAGCGCTGCATTCTGTGGCTTTGTCGGAATCGGACCTGCCGCAATTGCAACATCATCCGGCGTGAAGTTATTCATCTGCGTAATGCGAAGCTTTATATTTTTGCTGTCGGTAATCGTTTTGCGATAGTCCTTTATGTCAAACTCAACCGCAAACTTATTCTCAGGCTCGGTATCCCGACGAACACGCCCGAGCCAGCTTGCTCCGCGCTGATACGTTGTTACATAATTCCATGCATCCGGTGAGGTCGGATCTGCTCCGGCCTCAAGTGACGGAGATGCATACGACCCGTAATATTCGCCTGCATCCTTATAAACCTTTTCTGTAACGAACTTTCCGGCATTGTTCCAGAATGAAAGCTCGTATTCTCCGGCATCGGTTGCCGCCTGTTTTTCCATTCCGTCAAGTCCTTCAACTCCGTAAGCATTCTCTGCCTGACCATGGAAGCTGAAGGTGTGCTTGTTTCCACCGCGGACACGGAAGAAGTCAACCCCGTAAGCCACATCGTCATTAACCTCTACCATAACAAGCGTTCTCCGGTAAATATCGGTATCCTTGTATGCACGCGGTCCGTCTGCGTCAATAAGCTTCACTGCACCCGCATCGTCGAAATGTATCGGATGCCCGAGCGTTTCGGTTATTGCATCCTGCGATGCATCACCTACCATAACCGTGTTATGTGAAAGCGTTTGACCTGTCCACTGCAATCTTTCGGGATCTGTACTGGTCACTGCCGGATATCCGAGATCCGGCGTGAGGTTAAGCCCGAATGCTCCGACGCTTATGTTCATAAGGTCTGTATGTCCGTGACCTCCTGTTTTGCCGAAGTGGATCCAGAAATCACGTAGACTGTTCGTTTCCGTTGCAGAGCTTGCCGAGCTGTACTTTGCACCGTCACGCAATATCGCAAAGCCATATCCTGCCTGCATATCGCTGTCCTGCGCAGGATTATCTTCAACCCCGAAGGCAAGAATCTCATCCTGCACGCGCTCCGGATTTTTGTCCAGTATGCTGTACTTAAGGTCTTTTACGCTGAAGCCGTTGCGGAAATAGATATACTGTGCAAGGTCTTTTCCAAACGGAGTGTCTTTAAGATACTTAAATCCGTTTACAAATGTTGCAGGCGTTACATGGATCTTGAGCTCTGCCGTGTTGCTGTTATCACCGATGTTTACTGTCTGGTTGTTTAAGGAAACTCTGTCCTTAAACGGCGCATACATCTGCGCGAACTTCGGATGCTGGAACAGATTGAGATTTTCGCGCCCTTTGTATACAGTAAGATACTCTGCAATGGCATTTACTGAGTTTATCCACATTCCGTTGTAGTTATCAGAGGTTTCATTACCGAGACCGTCGCGGTCCACCTGATCAACAATTTTGGTAAGAACATTTCCACCGGTTCCGTTATCACCCGTGCGGAGGACCCACTCTATCATCTCTGTGGTCTCCGGCTCATTGTCAAGTGCAATTGCAGCCATCGTTACCGCCGTCTGTCCGAGAGCGAAGTTTCCCCGAACCTTCATTTCCGTTGCAGCGGTGTAGATTTCTTTGAGAATTCCGGTTGCCCAGTTGTTCCATATCTTCTCGGAGCTTATCTTATCATTTTCAAGTCCCATCTCCCCTGCCTTTTGGGAGAGGAAGTTTATAACGCCTGAATCTTTTATCATCGGATAAAGGATATCACAAGCCTTCGCAAGGTTGTGTGCATGCGGCTCAGCATCCGTTATATGTCCGACATATTTACCGAGGTTACCGCTGCCGTCTGCTCCCCAGAAGATATATCCCGCCGGTGTCTTGTTTTGGATTGAAAAGTCATAGCTCTCATATGTATCCGCAATGCGGTCAAGGAGTATCGCGCCCGCACGTCCGTATTTTTCATCGCCTGTATAAAGATACGCCTCGGCAAGTGCATACGCTGCCGTAATCGGCTTTACAGCTGCGCGATAGTTGTAATACGCAACATACGCATGGCGCTCCGTAACCTTGCCGCTTCCTCCGCTTGTCATCTGATAATTATTGCCTTTTTCATCCTTCGGCAGATAACCGTAGCTGTCGTCAACGCCCCAGCCCTCGACCGTTTCACCCGGACGAAGTCCCTGACCGTTGTTGATACTTGTTGTCTTTAAGCTTCCGTCCTCATTTTTATCTCCGATTTCCGGATAAAGAACGTTTTTGAGATATCCGTACCCCTGGTCTGCATAGCCGGATTTTGCATATTCGTCTGCAAAAAGCTCTTTATGCTTTCTGTATGCCTCTTCAAGGTTAAAATATCCTTGCTCATCAACGCCGAGCTCATAGAATTTATCAAACTCATTGCTTGGGAAAAGGCGCTTACACGCCGGGCACTGGATCTTCCACGGGCGGCTTATCGGATCAACAGTAAAACCGTCGCTTCCGTTCCGTCCATATTCTCCCTCAACATCCGCACCGCAATAGCGGCAGATGTTTGAGAAATCGTCTCCGTACTGCGAAACAAGGCGTGAACGAGGAACACCCTCACCCTGAATCAGCTCGTACCACTTTTCATAATTTGCAAGGTATGTGTCTGCAGTGTTTACCGCAGTTTTCATCGTGGTCTTTGCCCACGAGTATTTGCTGATATTTTCAAGCGCGTTTTCGCGCTTTTCTGTGGTATACCACGTCGGAGCTTTCTTCCCTTCGTGAAGCGAAACCGTGATTTCCATTTCTTCATCGAGATCAGAACCGCGGAAGGTTTCCTTTGTGGAAAAACGTATCTTTGTTTTTCCATCCTTGATGCCTGTGAGCATACCGTCTTCATCTGCACGCAAAACTGATGTATCCTCCGAGAAGAAGACAGTGTTTTCCACTGGCACACGAACCTTATCACCACTGTTCATAACGGCAACAAGCTCTGCCTTTATCTTCTCGCGCTCGTATATTTCCGAAGGCACATCGATATACGCGCTTTTAACTCCCGTATCATCAAAAACGCTTACTGCAAGTGAGCCGGCAAATGTCTGCTCTCCGTAAGTTGCATCAATGTAAATGTCTGTTTTCCCTTCGCTGTAACCTGTTACAAGTCCCGCTTTATCAACTCCCGCAACCGCGCGGTCATTCGGACGGAAGGTTGCTTTTATCTTCGCTGTTTTCTCCTCATCAACCGTGCCGTCAAGGTTCTTCATAAGGAGCGAAAGCTGCGTTGTCGGGAAAGTTTCAACCTCATGGTATGTTATTTCCTTTTCCTCAATAGATGCTGTTATATACTGATATTCGCCGCTTGCTTCATCCTTAACCGTACCGAGGAGAGCCGCATCTCCGCCGCTTCTGAGCTTGAAGCTTCCTACAGAACCGAATTTTGAGCTTGCACTGCCCGAGCCATTCACCTTGAAGGTTATTACGTAATATCCCGGCTCATATATCTTTATTCCCTCAACTACGCTCGGCTTTGTCATAAGAGTGCTGAAATAATTCGGGTCATATGCAACGGTGGGGTCGTAGCAGCTGTAAGAACCTATATAATCGATTGCGCTTGTTGAGTGATTTCCGCGGCTTACATACACGTCAACATCAACGCCGGCATCGTTTCCGCCGTGAGCCATTTCCATTGTATACTTTCCCGCCTCAGGGATAAACACCTCAAACGCCGTATAGCAACCGTTTCCTATCTGCAGGTTTCCCTTTCTGCAGCGCAGGTAAGTGCCGCCGGTGTTAAGTCCCTTTGCAGAACCTGAAATCCACTACTACAAGACTTCTGAAGATGTCTGCAAAGCAGTAGATCAAGGGGAATGCCGATACGGCATCCTCCCCATTGAGAACAGCAC
>JAFQGO010000206.1:0-7173 GCA_017398225.1 Oscillospiraceae bacterium
ACGTCAACTCCGCATTTTCTGTAAATCTTCATAACCTCTGCCGTATCAATTTCGCCGTTGTCGTGATACGTCTCCCGGTACGAATTGATATTGCCGCGTGTGTTGCGGAAATGAACGAACATAATCTTGTCTGCAAAGCGAGGAATAACTTCACTGAGCTTCTCGCCCATGATGTGATATGTCGCCTGACACATTGTTATGCCGAGGCTCGTGCTTTTCACAATCCCGTTTACAGCGCGGTCGATGTTGTCAGCACTTGTCATAATCCTTTCTACTCCGCCGAGATCTCTTGGCGGGTCATCGGGGTGGAGGGCAAGCTTTATCCCGTGCTTTTCGGCATAGGGGAGAACTGCGCGTATAAAATACTCATAATTTGCCCAAAGCTCATCTTTTGTTATCTTAGCTTCAACCGGCTTAAAATCGTTTATATCAAAGCCCGTGACGCGAGCGCCGCCGCGTTCCGGAATGTCATTTTTTGTGCGGAACCAGCCGATGTGCGCCATGAAGTTAAAGCAGATACAGCGAATATCAAGTGCATCCATAATGGGAAACATCTTAATCGCTTTCTCGATGCTCTCATCGCGCTTTTCGTCGCCTGCCTTGATATGGTCGTGAAGCTCGTTGGGCATCGGCTCAATGATAACCGGACGGAGCCCGTAATCCATAAAGCCGTCATACACCGTCTGCCAGTGGGATTTATCCGTCAAATCAAAATCTGCAGTTTCCGGAAGCCTTATAACGCCGTGGGAAACGCCGCTTTGTTTTGCGATATCCCATGTGCTGTCCTTCGGAAATCTGAAATAATCTGTAAGTAACATAAGCTTTACACCCCGCTTAAGGTAAGGAATCCGCCGTCAACCGGAACGGTAACGCCCGTTACAAAGGAGGAAGCCTCTTCATCAAGCAGCCAGCGCACGCATCCGCAGATGTCGTCGGCTTTACCAAAGCGCTTCGTCGGGGTGTGGTTTATAACCTGCTGACCGCGCGCGGTAAGTCCGTCCTCCGGTGTGCCGAGATACTGCTTGCTGCGCTCGTTCGCGATAAATCCCGGTGCAATTGCGTTGATGCGGATGTTTGCCGGAGCAAAGTATGCCGCAAGAGATTGAGTCATATTCACAACTGCCGCCTTGCTCATTGCATATGCAAAGCAACGTGTGAGCGGGCAGTAGCTGTTCATGGAAGCAAAGTTAATTATGCTTCCGCCGCCGTCGCGTGCCATGCGCTTTGCAAATGCGCGGATGGGGAGAACAGAACCCATTGTGTTGATTTTTATAACGCTCTCAAAGCAGTCCATATCAATGTCGTAGAATCCACGTGTACCCTCGGGAAGGGTGCCGTCGATTTCGCGCTCGTCAAACTGAGTGATTGTCGGCATAGCTGCGGTCTGGTTGCCGCCTGCACCGTTTACGAGAAAATCGCATCTGCCAAAGGTTTCATAAACCTTGTCTGCAAGCTCCTCTACCTTATCGGCATCGCAAACATCGCACGCGAAAATGATGCACTCTCCGCCGGCTTCTTTAACTGCCGCTGCTGTTTTCTGAAGCTTTTCCTCTGTTCTGCCGACAAGTGCAAGCTTCACTCCGCACTTTGCAAGATCAAGTGCAACTGCAGAGCAGATTGTTCCGCCTGCACCCGTTATAACTGCAACCTTATCTTTTAAATATGTATTCATTCTTAGTTTTCCTCCTGATTACAGCGCCGTCTGTGTATCGTTCGGATCGCCGTTTATTGCCGCGTCGTATTCCTTTGACCAGTCAAGGTCACGGTACTGCTCGCCGCGCGGGTCGGTCTTTATCCAATCCATCAGCATATCAAGCATCTCGACAGTCCAGGTGTTGCGGTCAATCTGAGCTGTTGTAAACTTGTTCTGAGAAATCATCTCAAAGCCGAAGTCGTCCTTTACGTGCGTTTTTGCCGCACCTTCAACAACGTCGCCCACAAGATGGCTCGGAATGAAGAGAACACCGCCGCCTGCACCGAAAACAACGTCACCCGGAAGGCAGACTGCACCGCCGAAGTTTGTAACGCTGTTAAAGCTCTTCATAACGAATTCACGAATAGGAGTCGGGTCAATTCCGCGGTAATATACCTGAACATCCGGAACCTGCTTCATCTGCTCAACGTCACGGATTCCGCCCCATACAACAGCACCGCCGTTTTTCGTGCGTGTCTTTATCGCGGTAGTAAGGTTTCCGCCGAGGAAGGTGCCCTTGTATATCTTGTCGTACATATCAACTACAACGACATCGCGCTCAACGAGAGTATCAACAACCCACTGGTTGTAATTTCCGGCTCTGCCCTCAGCCGCGCCGCGCGCGAACATAACGTCATGCAAATCCGGACGTGTCGGGCAGTAGCTGCAGGTTACCGCGCGTCCGATAAGCTTTCTTCCGTCGTCATGGAGAACCTTCAGCGGATTTTCACCGCCGCCGACAAACTGGTTTTCATAGCCCAGAACGTAAATCGGCTTCCAGACCTCTTCAAGCGTCATTTTGTAAAGCGCGTCGAGGTGCTTGTCGGGAACCTTTGGACGTCCGTCCGGGAAACGCTCGCCCTTCCAAAGGGGAGTAAGCTCGATGATTTCGTCTCTGTCGTTAAAATGCATTTTAGTTACCTCCTAAAAGTCTTTTTGCGTTTTTATAGCATATTCTTGAAACTGTGTCTGCAAGAAGGTTAAAATCCTCCGGCAGTCTGTTTTTGCTTACTTTATCGGAAATCCACTCGCAAAGCACGCGTCTGAAATAGTCGTGGCGGACAAAGGAAAGAAGCGAGCGGGAATCGGTCGTCATACCGATAAAACTTGAAAGCACGCTGTGGCACATGAAATTATCAAGCATATCGCAAATGCCCTGGTAATGATCGCACCACCACCATGCCGGCCCCTGGCTTACAAACGCCTCCTCACCGTCTTTGGAGTATGAACCGCAAAGAGTTGCCATAACAGCATTGTCGGCAGGATTAAGTGTGAAGAGAAGAATGCGCGGAAGTCCGTATTCACCCTTTTCTGCGGCATCAAGAAGTGTGGTGAGTGCTGTAACGTCAACGCAGCTTCCCGCGGCGGCATATCCACCTGCAGCGCCTGCAAGGGTGCGCAGTCTTGTGCTTGTGCTGCGCTGTGCTCCGATGTGAAGCTGTACGGTAAAGCCGTGCTTTGCATACAACGCGAATAATGCCTTCAAAACATATGAGCGGAGGAATGAGGCATCGCTTTGGCAAAGCTTATCGCCGTGCAGAAGAGCGGCAAAGCGCTTTTCGTTTGCGCCGTCATCATCGGCATAATCAAAGCCGTTATCAAGTGCGTGGTCGGAAAATACGCATCCTGTATTCTTGAAAGCGGCAAGTCTTATATCTATGGCATCAAGATAGCTTTGAAGTGTAGATATACCTGTTTTTGTAAGCTCTTCAAGCTTTGTGATAAGCTCCGGTGCTGGGAAAAGTAAATCGTCTCCGCGAAGTGACGGGCACAGTCCCGAAGCCGTATTAAAAGGAGACAGGTCATCGCAGAGGGAAGCGCAAGGCGCGCTGTATTCGATATTGAATTTTCCGAGAATGTCGCGTGCGCTCATTCCGGAAAGGCGGGAATTAAGCTCGTCCCAGACCTCCTTTGCATTCGTGAACGGTAAAAGTTCAAAATCAAAAACGGTTCGCATCTCCATTATTGACCAGTCAAAGAGCGGGTTCCCGATAAGACGGGGCAGGGAAGCATACCACTTTTCAAACTTCTCGAAATCGCTTGCATCGCCTGTTATGTATTTTTCCGGAATTCCCAGAATTCTCATTGCGCGGTGCTTGTATGGGTCAGATGTAACCCAGAGCTTTGCGATGTTTTCGGGTTTTATGTTTTTTGAAATGTCGCCTACCGGTAAATGGTTGTGATAATCAATTATCGGAAGGTCACGCGCAACCTCGCTGTAAAGCTTTTTTGCAAGCGGAGTTGTAAGTAAAAAATCGGTGTTCATTTAAAGCCTCCGTTCTGAAAATTAATTTTTCTCTAAAATATGATTTGACTTTGATTTATATATGTTATATAATCATTTTAGTGTATAAAAAACGGAGAGTAAATTCGCTATATTTACAAAAAGGTTCGATTTTTTAACATGAGGTGAGTGTGGTGAAGTATGTTGAGCTTCCGATAGAGCAGATGCTTCCGAGAATTATCGACGCGCGTGAGTTTCAGTATCGGCACAAAAATCCGATAAAGCGCAAGCGAATAACGTATGTTTACGAGCTTGGTTTCTATCTCGGCGGAGACGGACGTATATTCATTGAGGACGAAGCGTATCCCGTGCATTACGGAGACATACGCTTTTCCAAGCCCGGAACGCAATTAAACAGCGCACCGAAATATAAGTGCTATACCCTTGTGTTTGATTTCGGGGAAAATAATGTGGTGTACGAAAATCAGATACTTGATAACATTCCGGCGTATTTTTCAACGCGCGGAGAGACTGCTCATCTGTTTGAGGAGATAATACGCTGCTGTCGAAGTAACGATGCTTCCGAAAAGCTTCATTGCAATGCGCTTCTGATGCAGCTTATCTTCGAGCTTTTCCATTCACTTCATTCAAAGAAAAAATATTCCGATGCAGTAAGGCTCTGTATCGGATATATGGAAGAAAACTATAAAGAGGGAATAACGCTTGAAAAGCTCGGAGAGCTTTCCGGATATTCGCATATCCATATAATGCGCCTTTTCCGACAGGAAACGGGGCAGACGCCGCATGAATGGCTTACCGGAATTCGCATAAACCGTGCAAAAAACCTTCTCAGTGACAGTAACCTGACGCTTGAGGAAATTGCAGATGAGTGCGGATTTCGCTCCCCGTCCCATTTTAAAATACTTTTCAAAAAGCTTTGCGGCTTTACTCCCGGAACCTACCGCAAAAACACCAGCGGGATATATTAGAAACCCTAAGGATAAGAGTATACTTAGCTTTATAGCATGGCTTTTATGTAAAGAACTTGATTTTATATGCAATCAGGTGGTATAATGATATTAAAGATATAAGGAGGTCGTGTTGTGATTTGTTACCATGGCAGTGATGTTCTTGTCGATGTTCCGAAAATTTTTGAGGCAGCGCGTCCGTTGGATTTCGGCGGTGGTTTTTATGTAACTACAAGTCGATATCAAGCAAATAAATGGGCAGTTAAGGTTTGTTATCGAAATAACAGCAGAATTAAATATGTCAGTAGATATGACTTTGATATCGAAAGAGCAAAGCGGGATCTTGTGGTTATTCAATTCGCTGTCGCAGATGAAAAATGGCTTGATTTTATTTGTAAGAACAGGAGCGGGCAGCAAACAGGGAATTATGATATAGTTATCGGCCCGGTTGCAGATGATAAGGTTTACAGGGTTGTTGTTGAGTATGAAAATGGGGATGTGGATAAGCAAACGGCACTGAAAAAGCTTAAAACCGAAAACTTGTGTGATCAGATTTTGTTTCATACTGACAAGTCGCTTGAATATTTGAAATATCTTGATACGGAGGAATTCGACAATGAATGAAAGAAGTTTTGAAACCCTTCTGTATGGGATTACAGCTAATGTGACATCGAAAATTATGGAGCTCAATGATTGGTCTGAGAATACAGCGATGGAAAGATTTACGCAGTCTAAGCTATATTCCTATTTGGAAAGAGAAGAAACAAAAGTGTGGCAGTACAGTGCCGTTATGCTTGCGCGGCTTTTCAATGAAGAGCGAGAGGGAAGATTGATTTTACCGGAGGTGTAACATATGTCTAAAACTTTGGAGTTCAAGTCTTTTTGTTTTGAAGCGTATCGAGCTGAAAAAAAGCTTGGAGGGAGAGAAGCGATGCTCTTGTTTAAAAAGTATGGCGTTCTTGATTACCTTGGAACATGCTTTGATGTTTTGCATACTACCGGAAGAGCGTATATTATCGAAGATATCGATGCGTTTATAAATGTGAGGAAAAATTAACAAACAATATAAAATACGGAGATGTGGTAAAAATGAATGTGCCGCACTCCGTTTTTTATTGACAAAATCTCTCCGTTGGGTTAATATAAAAGCAGAAGCCGGAGGTGAAAAAATGATACATATAGATAACGGCATAACGCTTGAATACGTATCGGCAGGACTGTTTTCCACCGAGCAACAGTGGATTCACCCGCGCCGCACGATTGACAGCTATGAAATAATTTATGTAACTCAAGGCAAGGTCTATATTGAGGAAGACGGGCGCGAATATACGCTTTCCCGCGGAGATGCAATGCTTCTTCTTCCGGGAACGTTGCATACCGGAAGCCGGCCGAGCGATGGGATAACCGAGTTTTTCTGGGTTCACTTCATTACAGATAATATCTCCTTCTTCGGTCTTGAAAAAATAACAGCTTGCGAGGGTGACTATATAACGCTCAATCTTTTCCGCGAGCTTCTGCATGTGGCGAACACAAATGCAATGCCGGATTACGCAAAGGATTTATCGTGCGGAAGTATCATTGCTCACCTTGCGTCGGTAGGAAAGGCAAACGAAGCTGCGCCGACTGTTGCGTTTACGAAAATCTCTGAATGGGTGAGAATGAACATTCGCTGTGATATGAAGGTTTCAGACCTCGCCGACATTTTCGGTTATAATAAAACATACATAAGCCGCCTGTTTAAGAAATATTCCGGAAAGACGCTTAAGGATTATATAAACAGCGAACGCATAAAATGTGCGAAGGAGCTTCTTCTCACCACTGAACTTAGCGTAAAGCAAATTGCTTTTGAGCTTGGCTTCGGAGATGAAAACCTTTTCGTTAAATTCTTCAAGTACCACGAAAACATGTCTCCCACAAGCTTCCGCAATATGTATTTTAAAATCCATATGAATAATAAATAGCGTCCTTTCGTCTTGTCAATAAAATTGCCGACAAGCTGTGAGGGGAAAAAAGTGTATTTGGTGAGAAAAAACAATATGGTGATTGACATTGAAATTTTCGTAATGTATACTGTAGATAATTACAAAACAGAGGAAAATGGAAAATGAATGTGTGCCTGAATGCAGCGATATTCCGTGTAGGGCATCAACGCTTGAAGAAGAAAGAGAAAGTGTTGCAAAATATAGCGAAAACGTAATAAAAGAGTGCCGCGAAACAGCAAAAAGATGCAATGCGATTGTATTTGTAAATGTTCGTCAGATGACAGAAACAGGACTTCGGAACACAAC
>JAFQGO010000207.1:0-2853 GCA_017398225.1 Oscillospiraceae bacterium
CAACAGGCATACTTTTTCCGCTGTTCATTTCTGCATATGCGGAAATAAGCAGCTTTTCTCCCTCGTATGCAATCCCGTCTCCCGCTGATAAGTGAAGAGCCTTCACTCCTCCGGTATCGGTAACTGTTATTGTTTTACGTGAGGTAAGTGTTGTTCCGTTATATGAAGCCGTGACATACACGTCTGCTTTTCCACATCTGACAGCTGTTATAACGCCGTTTTTAAAGGTGACAACCTCTTCGTTATCGGAGCCGTATGTAACAGAAAGGTCTTCCTTTTCAAGAAGGGTTCCGTCGCGCAGACGCGCGCAAACCTCGCTTTTTGCCTGTGTTTCGCCCTTGCCGAAATCAATAGTTGTCTTATCAAAATTAAGGTTTACCGTGCGCATTGCATTTGTTCCGTCGAGAATAACGGATGAAATATAATGCGTATTCGCCGGACTGCCGGATGTATTCTTCAACAAGAGAATGTTCTTTCCTTTTTGAAGCGATATTTTCGGCAAAGCTTCATTTTTTGCCGAATACTTTTCATCGGTGCTTTTAAAGCTAAGTTCACCGTGAGCAGCTTTTCCTCTTATATACGAAGCTACATCCGCATATCCGATTCTTGAATCCTTGTTCGTATCAGTAAGCTCACTTTCAGGGAAAATATATACATCAAGAACACCGTTGCCGGTTGCCTTTGATTTCAGGAGATTTACGTTTGGCCAATAAATCCCGCTTTCCGGAACATCAATACGGAAGGCGATCCACTTTTTATTCAGCACAAGCCTTAGTGTATCCGGCTCCAAATCAAGCAAAGCAACGCTTTTCTGCCATTTGTAATCGTCTGATCTATGGTCTGTATATGCCCATTCCCACGCATCGGTTGTATACTCGTCTGTGATAAACCAGATGTCTCTGCCTGATTTTACGTAAGTATCATTATTGTGTGCATCATTATTTTCAATAATATTTGCGCCTGCCCAGCCTGATCTATCTACCTGATAAAAATCAAATGAGGTTTTCACGCCACTTGCCTCGCCGCCTGAAGGTGTTATCTCAGCTTCGGTCTTTCCCGTTACGCAAACACCATCAAGCTCAACCGTTGCATAAACGGTTGCACTTCCACTCGTTCTTCCCGGAATGATTTCCCCTGTTTTCTCATCTATTCCGGCAACAGACAGGTTTTCAACGCCATAAGTTACCTTTGCATTTGTAAGGTCTGCATCGCTTCCGTCTGTCATCCTTGCGGATTTTATTTTTGCATATCCGTCCGCAACCTCTATCTCAACAGAGGACAAAGCATTAGTGTCCTCGGCATTGCCGAGCACGGCTACATCAACCTCTGCCTCTGCTGACGTTCCGTTCTTTTCCGCAGTTATTTTTATCTTTGTTTTTCCCTCACTTATGCCGGAAATCAATCCGAGAGGGCTTACCTTTGCAACAGATTCATCGGCACTTTCAAAGGTGACATTGCAATCCCCGTCACCTGCCACGGAGCCGTCGGATAGGTAAGCAGTAATATATACCGTTTTATATGCACCGGCAGAAAGCTCATAAAAATCCTTTTCCGGTACAACCTGCATCGCGGCAGGCATCTCTCCTGCACTGAGCGTGAGAGAGGAAATATACATGCGCGCGGCTTCGCCGTCATCCGCCGCATCCCCCGGCGCTCCTTCCTCTATTCCGTCGCTTCCGTATCCGTTACGCGTCGGCTTGAAAACCGCGATCCATTCTCCCGCCTCATCAACCGTAAAGCTTTCCGAAAGAATCATCGGCGAGCATTGCTTCGTGCTCTTTCCGTAATCATAATACGGTATTTCTTCTGCGTTGAGCGGCTCTGCTTCCGCCAGAAGCTCGGCAGTTATCTCCGTTCCCGGACGGAAAAGGTAAAAATCACCGAAGCCTCCGCCTGTGTGACTCATTCCGCGGATAAGGCTTATTTTATATGTGCCCACAAACGGAACATTCAAAGAAAATGCCAGCCATTCGTTTTCAGCATATGTGCTCATGCCGGACTGAACACCAAAACCCTCATGGGTCTGTGTTTTGTCATACATTGCCGCTGTGCTCTGCGGAGAGAGCATCCACATATTATGCGTATATTCATAATCAAACACTTTGAGAAGCGTTCCTTTTGAACCGTCAAGGTTGAAATTATATACGAGCTTAAAATTATTCTGTTCTTTCTCCGCGGCGACAGTAAATGACGGCAAGAGAGAAAAAAGCATCGCCGTTGCAAGAAGCAGTGACAATAAGCGTTTTTTCATACGTACCTCCCTGTTTTTATTCTCTTGTGGCTATTGTGTCGGTGTATACCACGCTGATGGCGCCGGTGTTGTTCATTTTGTAGATTATGTAGCCGCGGACATAATCGTAATCCTCATACGGAGCGGCAAACTGACCGTGTGCTCTTCCGCCCTTTGCTGATGTGTATTTCCTGTCGCAGGAAAGAAGCGATATTGCCTCCGAAGTTCCGAGAAGAATGCCTGCTTCTAATACGGTATAGGAACTGCTGTAACGGTCATATTCTATCATATATGACTCCTCACGCGGAGTGCCGTGAAGGACAACCTTTGGCATTTTTTCCTTCTCGTCCACGGCGGTTGTATATGCTTTAAGCGTAGAATCCGCCCATGCGTAAAAGCTGTAGCCTTCGTTTGTTCTGACTGTTTTTTCGCTGTTATCTACAAGAAGCTTCCAGAACTTTACGCCTTCAAGTCCGCTATCAGAGAGTGCATTTACCTCTTCATCATAGCTGTAGGTTTTCGTTGCAGCAACTTCGTCATTTTCACTTTTATACGTAATTGTAACCTCTGCCGGTGTCTGCAACGCTACAACGCGGGTAACGCTTTCCGTAAGCTCTGTTTCC
>JAFQGO010000208.1:0-5332 GCA_017398225.1 Oscillospiraceae bacterium
ATAATCGCTCATTATTTTTTCTTTTAGCTGCCGTGAGCAATCTTTCGTATTCTGCCTTTGTCAGCTCGGTATCCTTGCTTGAAAATATTTTTCTTTGGATTTTTAGTGTCTTTATCCGTATATCGTGCCATTCCATATATGCAAAGAAACTGTTAAGTGAAGATATTGCCGAATTAACACTTGCAGGAGCAAACTTTTCGCACAGATTCTTTTTATACTCCAAAGCTAATAACTTTGTTACTTCCTGCCCGCAAAGCCACGTCATAAAAAAGGTTATATCACGGATGTATTTGACACAGGTGTTTTCGCTTTTTTCTTCCTCAATTAAATGGTTCTTAAAGCTGAGTATTAGTTCGTTTGTGATTTTTCTCATTAGAATCGACTTCCTTTCTATCATGTATTCTACCACGTTCCCGGAAGTTATCAATGAATTTAAGTTTTTTCACATACTTGAAATCTTTGTCCTCAAAACAATATGCAATGAAAAAACGGAGCAGTTCCAAAATTCGGAACTGCTCCATAAAAACTTCCTATGCGGTTGTCTCGCAAAGTGAAAAACTATTTGATCAAATACTACATATTTTTCACTGTTGCCACAAGTTCATCAGGAGAATTGATAATGCAATACGCTCCTGCTTTCCGGAGAACATCCTCATCGCGGAAGCCCCATGTGACGGAAATGCACGGAACACCGGCGTTTTGTGCGGTCTCGAAATCCACTTCAGAATCGCCGACGAAAACTATTTCATCAAGCGAAACACCGAGCTTTTTCGCCGCGGCAAAAACCATATCCGGCTCAGGTTTCTTCGGGATTTCTGCGGTATTGCCTATTGCAAAGTCTGCAAGCCCGGAAAAGAACAGATTATAAAGCCCCTGAGCTGCCTCGTCGTGCTTGTTCGATACGATAGCAATCTTGTATCCGGCGGCACGGAGCGCGGAAAGCGCCTCCGGAATCCCCTTATACGGAGCTGTTTTATTTGTTTTATTTATTTCGTAATGTTCTTTATATGTAGCAAGGCATTCTTCAAATTGTTCGTTGCTTACGCCTTCGGGGAGCGAGCGGGTTATTAAGTTTATAACGCCGTTGCCGAGTATCGCACGTATTTCACGCTTTGTGCGGGTCGGATGACCGTGGGCGGAAAGCGCGTAGTTTACGCTGTCGCAAAGGTCATCAAGCGTGTCAAGGATTGTGCCGTCGAGGTCAAAGAGTAGTGCTTTTACTGCCATTTTTATATTGTCTCCTTATCCCGGAAAAGGTCCGGATTTATTTACTGTTTTTTTCATATGTTTTGCAAAATTTATTAATACTGCATTCTTCGCATTTCGGGCTTCTTGCGCTGCACACGGCTCTGCCGTGCCAAACAAAGCGGTGACACAGCATATTCTGCTCATCGGGAGGAACTATTTCCTTTAAGCGGAGCTCCACCTTTTTCGGATCTGTGCTGTTGCAGAGACCGAGCTTGTTTGAGATACGTATACAATGCGTATCGGCAACTACTGCAGGTTTTCCGAAAATATCGCCGAGGATGAGATTTGCAGTTTTTCTTCCGACACCGGGAAGAGAAAGCAGCTCCTCCATAGTATCGGGAACCTCGCCACCGAATTTTTCGATAAGAACATTTGCGCACGCGCGGATATCGCGTGCTTTCATACGGAAAACACCGCAGGGGTGAACGATCTTTTCGAGCTCTGCGATATCGCATTCCGCAATTTCACGCAGTGTTGTGAAGCGTGCGTATAATTCCTTTGTGACGATGTTCACCCGCGCATCGGTGCATTGGGCAGACAAGCGCGTGGCAAAAAGAAGCTGATACGGCTCGGCGTAATTAAGCGAGCATTCAGCCTGAGGGTAGTCTTTCTTCAGACCCTCAACAATTCCAAGGACTCTGTCACGGATTTTCATATCTTATTCCTCATCATCGGAAGATAGGTCTTTTTTCGTGAAAAGCTCATTTATCCGGCGTGTTTTCGATGCGAAAAAGTAAGCAACGCAATAGAGAACTACGCCGGCAAACGTAATAAAAGCTGTCAGCTTACTTAAAAATGAGAAAAACTTTTTCATGGTATGTACCTCAATTACTTAATATCCCATTACGCTATCATCGAGAGAATCGTCGTTCTTAACCCAGTCTGATACGAGAATGATTGTGTATTTGTCAGGCGTGTTACGGATGACAACGCGCTCGATGCCTGCGTTTATTATCATACGCTTACACATCGCACACGAGCTTGCGTTGGGAATAAGCTCGCCTGTCTGCTTGTCCTTACCGACAAGGTAAAGTGTTGAGCCAAGCATCTCTGAGCGTGGTGCTGCGATTATTGCATTTGCTTCTGCGTGGACGCTCCGGCAAAGCTCATATCGCTCTCCGCGCGGGATTTTAAGCTGCTCGCGGCGGCAATAGCCGAGGTCACAGCAGTTTGCACGTCCTCTCGGTGCACCGACATATCCGGTGGATATGATTGAATCGTTTCTTACGATGATTGCGCCGTAATTGCGGCGAAGACACGTTCCGCGCTCCAGCACGGTTTCTGCGATGTCAAGGTAGTAGTTAAATTTGTCTCTGCGCTCCATTTGTAAACACCTCTCTGTTTTATTTTATTTTTCCTTCTGATATTTCTATAACGCGGCCGGCGCACTCTGCAACGTGGGAGTCGTGCGTGATGAGGACGACGGTTGTACCGCCGGCGTTTAATTCCTTTATTATTTTCAGAATTTCATTGGTGGTGGGTTTATCAAGGTTCCCTGTAGGCTCGTCTGCAAGAATGACAGACGGCGTGCGGGTTATTGCGCGGGCAATTGCCACGCGTTGCTGCTGACCTCCGGAAAGCTCGCACGGAAGATGGTAAAGCCGTTTTGAGAGCCCCACGCGAGAAAGAGCGTCCTTTGCGAGCTCACGCCGCTGTTTTCGCGGGATGTGTGCGTACATCATGGGAATCTCAACATTTTCAAGCGCTGTCATTTTCTCAAGCAGATTAAAGCCCTGGAAGATAAAGCCTATCTCGCGGTTTCTGATGCGGGCAAGCTCTCGCGGCTTTTTTGCGAGAACGTCCTCTCCGTTCAGAAAGTAACTACCCGAGGTCGGCTTGTCAAGACAGCCGAGCATATTCATAAGTGTGCTCTTGCCCGAGCCCGAGGTTCCGACAATCGCTAAAAATTCGCCTTTCCGTACATGAAGACTCACATCATCCAGCGCATACACATCTCCGTCAGGCATTTTGTAGATTTTTGACAGGTGTTCTATCCGTATCAAAGAAAAATCCTCCGGGGTGAAATTAGCCTGTCAGAACCGGTTTAAAGATTTGTTTTCACATTGGGCTTAAAGCCGAAGCCGAGAACCTCGTGTGTGTTTGTAACAATCATAAACGCGTCCGGGTCGTTTTCACGTACAATTTCCTTAAGAAGACCTATCTGATTCGGGTTTATTGCGCACATAATCATCTTTCTCGGCAGGTTTGTAAACGCTCCTTCACCGGTGAGAATTGTCGCTCCGTGGTGAAGCTCGGAAATGACAAGCTTGCTTATAGTTTCCGTCTTTTCCGTTACAATATACGCAAGCTTATCTGTCGTAAAACCGTATATTACGCCGTCGGTTGCGATTGACGCGGCATACATCTTGATGATGGCAAAAAGCACGCTGTTTGCGCTTTTAAAAGCAAAGGATGCGCAGAGAACGATTACCGTGTCCGCCGCGAGAACAAGCTTGCCGAGCGGGATGCCGGTGTATCTCTGCCTGAGAACAAGCCCGACGATATCGGTGCCGGCGGTAGAGCCGTTGCGTATAAAAACAAGACCGAGACCTGCACCCGTTCCGATACCGCCGTAAATCGCGCAGAGCATAGGGTCATGCGTGAGCGCGGGAAACGCGGCGGAAATATCCATGGCAAGAGAGAGGACTACCGATGCAAAAACAGTTTTTGCCATAAAGCGTCCGCCAATTTTCCAAAGACCGAGCGCAAGAAAAGGAACGTTTACAAGAAAGGTTAAAAGACCCATTGAGAGCTTGGGGAAGAAATAGTTTATAACCATTGATATGCCGGTTATACCGCCCATTGCAATGGGCGTTTCACTTCTTGCGATAAACATATTGAAGGAAACCGCAAAAAGAGATGCACCGACAGCAATGATAATATAGTCCAGAATAGTTTTTCTTAAATTTGTTTTCATTTTTGTTGTCACTTCCGCTTAATTTGTGGTATACTTATTAAAGTACATATATTGCTAACTTTATAATAACACGAAATGCCGATGTTATCAAGCATAAAATAATGCAAATTTTATAAATTCAGCAGTAAAATATTATAAACAAACGATACAGGAGGTTTTTATTATGAAGATACGGGTAGGACGGTGCTACAGCGCGGGGGAAATGATAAACCCCGGAATTATAGAAACACAAAACGGTTTATTTTCCGGATTTTGCGCTGACGGCGAGGCAGAGCTTGACCTTTCCGCATATATTACTTTGCCCGGATTTGTTGATATGCATACGCACGGAGGCTCGGGCCTCGGAGCGGATGATGCTTCGACAGACGAGCTTGATGAAATGTCGCGCTTTTATGCGGCAAGCGGTGTTGCGGAATTTTGCGCAACAACCGTTACAAACAGCGTGGATAATCTTGTTGTTGCGGAGAAACGTATTGTCGACAGAATACGTCTCGGTACGAGCGGGGCAAACATAGCGGGAATTTATCTTGAGGGTCCGTTTTTGTCGCATCAGTACAAGGGCGCACACGAAGAAAGCCTTCTCGCGCTTCCTGCAAAAGAGGATGTAGACCGTCTTCTGAGTGCCGGACAGGGACACCTTCGCGTGCTTGCAATCGCACCGGAGCTTCCGGGCGCGCTTGAGGTTATAGAATATGCCGTGTCAAAGGGAATAAAGGTTTCGTGCGGTCACTCTGCGGCGACGGCGGCAGAGGCAAATGCTGGCTTTGACAAAGGCGCAAGTATCGCGATTCATACATATAACTGTATGCCGTCTCTTCACCACCGCGAGCCGGGAATCCTCGGCGCAAGCCTTGTGCGCGACGATGCATACGGCGAGATTATCTGTGATTTTCTCCACGTTGCACCTGAGCCTGTGAAAATTGCAATCCGTTGCAAGGGTAAGGACAAGATAGTTTTCATTACTGACTCTATTGCTGCGGCGGGACTTCCTGACGGCGAGCATATGTCCGGTCCGCTTCCGATTATCGTGAAAGACGGCGTTGCAAGAACCCACGGCGGAAACCTTGCCGGTTCTTCGCTTCGCACAAACGAGGCACTGCGCAATGTGGTGAAAACGCTTGGTATTCCGCTTGAGGATGCAATGCTTGGTGTTACGAAAAACCCGGC
>JAFQGO010000209.1:0-3500 GCA_017398225.1 Oscillospiraceae bacterium
GAAAACGGGCGGAGATTTATCCGCCATCGTCACAGGAATGATTCTTGCGCTTACGCTTCCCGTTGCAACCCCCTTATGGATTCCGATAATCGGGGGCGCATTTGCCCTAATCGTTGTGAAGCAGCTTTATGGAGGGCTTGGGAAAAACTTTCTTAACCCCGCACTCACAGCACGGGCATTTCTCCTCTCTTTCCCGTCGCTTGTCACTCTATATACAAAACCGAGCCTTCCTGCCGGATCGCTCCCGCTGTTTGCCAACATTTCCCCGGAGAGTCTCCCGACGGATTTTATCGCCTCAATAACCCCTCTCGGAAAAATGAAGCTTGGTATTCTGCCCGGCATTGTAATGGGCAGCGGTGATGTTGTCTGGGGACTTCGCGATGTTGTGGTAGGCAATGTTGCCGGCGCAATAGGCGAGGTTTCCGCCGTTGTTATCGCCGCCGCGGCAATATATCTTTTAGTACGGCGGGTTATTACCTGGCATATTCCGGTAAGCTTCATCGGCACGGTTGCCGTACTTACCTTCCTTTTCCCGCGCGGCGGGAATGCGCCGTGGCTTTGGATGCTCTATTCCGTCTGCTCCGGAGGTCTCTTCTTCGGTGCGGCGTTTATGGCAACGGATTATACCACAAGCCCTGTAACTTCGCGCGGAAAGCTCCTTTACGGCGCGCTCTGCGGTGTTCTCACCGTTCTGATCCGCTACTTTGGTGCGCACGAGGACGGCGTTATGTATGCTATTCTTGTTATGAACTGTGCAACCGCTCTTGTTGACAGATACATCCGCCCGCGCAGATTCGGTGTTCGCATAAAAAAATACAAGGAGGAAGCGGAAAATGAGTGATAAAAAATTTACATTACCAAAGCTTTCCTTTCCAAAGCCCGATAAGGCAGCTGTTAAAAAGGCATCCCTCTCCGGCGCGGCACTCGCGGCGGTTGCGGTTTCCTGCGCTCTTTTGCTTTCAGGTGCAAACACGCTTCTTTCCGCTCTCATCGGAGATGAAAATACACCGGCTGTCACCGACACCGCCGAAAACGGTGCCGAAAACACAGTTATGCCTTCACCCGAAGAGGAGGTGGCGGTAAAATGAAAAAGCTTTTACTGTTCTTAAAAACAAACATTCTTTCGGAAAATGTCTCCATTCTTCTGCTTCTGGGGGTTGCCCCTCTTCTCGGCGGAACAAAAACGCTTGCATGCGGAACAGTTCTTGGCTTGTGTGCAATCCTTGTTCTTGTTCTTACCGGCATTTCCGTCTCTCTTGTCGGCAAGCTCCTTCCGACGCAGGTTAAGAATCTCTCATTTATGATAATTGCGGCATTTTATGTCACTCTTTGCGAGATTTTGCTCAGTTTTTTCCTTCCGCAAATACGTGACGCCCTCGGAATGTATCTTCCCCTGCTCACGGTAAGCGGACTTATGCTTTCCCGCGCAACAAGCGCAGAAAAAGAAACGGTAACCCACTCGGCGCTTTCGGGACTTGGTATGGGGCTCGGCTTCTTTGCCGCGGCATTTGTTATGTCCTTTATCCGCGAGCTCTTAGGTTCAGGGACACTCTTCGGACTGCACATAATTCCCGAACGCTATGCAATGGGTCTGCTCGTCTCCCCGTTTGGTGCGCTCGTCCTCTTCGGACTTCTGATTGCCGTGGTAAGATACTTTAACTTGAAAACAAACAAGGAGGGTGACGAAAAATGACGCTGCTGAATCTTCTCACTATTTCTGTCGGAGGAGTGCTTGCCCAAAACCTTGTTTTCACGCATCTTTTGGGAACACCGGCGTTTCTCCGCGATACAAAGGACATAAAGGGCGCACTGAAGCACGGAATTGCTGTCGGATGCTTTATCCCTTTTTTCTCCATCCTCGCATATATTTTCGACAGGCTTGTCTTTACCCCGCTGTCACTCGGATATATGCGCACATTCCTTTTTGCGATTCTCCTTTGCGGAGGGATGAAAATATGCGAAGCTGTGCTTAAAACGCGTTTTCCGGCGCTGTATGAGCACTTTGGCATATCTTTTGATGAGGTATGCTTTTCCTCCGTCTTTCTCGGAGCCATGCTGATTTGCGTAAGCTCCGGATACAGCTTTTTCGGTGCGTTCTTCTTCGGCGTTTTTTCCGGAGCCGGATATATCCTGGCTTCCGTCGTTTTCGCCGCTGTGCGCGAAAATCTTGAGTATACAGCTTGCCCGAAATGGCTTGAAGGCACTCCTGTGCTTTTTATAACGCTTGGTCTTATCGCCCTTGCCTTTATGGGCTTTTCCGGCATTAAATTTATATAAAAATGTGCAATGTGCCGAATAATTTTCGGCACAGATAAGAGATAACAGAGAACAGATAAGGAATGATTGTAAATATGTCTTATTTTTTGAGCATTCTCTCAGCGGTCGGCGTCTCGGCACTCCTTGCTTTTTTAATCGGCGCGGCAGGTGCTTCTGAGACAAAACCGGCAAATGATACCGATGTATGTCAGCTTGAGCTCCCGTCGAACGAACCTGAAAAGGAAAAGCTTCGCGCATTTGTCCGCTGCTCCGGTCACGATGCAGAGTATAAATACACATATGTCGGTGCGCGTGACTGTTTTTCCGCGGGTCTTCTTGCCGGCGGAAGCAAAGCCTGTGAATTTTCCTGCCTCGGTCTCGGCTCGTGCGCCGCAGCTTGCCCGCACGGCGCGATATCCGTTGTCTCCGGTGTTGCCGAGGTTGACACGGAAAAGTGTGACGGTTGCGGAAAATGTGTAAACATATGCCCGCGGGGCATTATCGCTTTGATCCCGTTCGGAAGTGAATATAATGTGCGATGCTCTAATCGCTCGCTTGGATCGCTTGCGCGAAAAATATGCGAGGATGGATGTATAGGATGCCACGCTTGTGAGAAAACTTGTAAGCACGGGGCAATTGAGATTATCGAAAGCCTTGCTTATATCGATTCTTCCAAATGTACTTCCTGCGGCGAATGTGCAGAAGCTTGTCCGCGCGGTATTATAACCGCACCGCCCGCCGAGGAGGAAGAATTTGACGAGACAGAATATTTCAAGCTCAGCGTAGACGCTGAGGATACAGAAGATGCGGTATCACAGTAAAAAATTTTCCGGAGGTGCTCGCCTTTTATGAAAAGAGCAAGAAGACAAAACCGAAGATACAGAGGCAGCAGAAGCGGCGGTATAGGAGTTCTTATTCCCGTACTCATCGTTCTCTGCGTTATCGCCGCAGGTATTTTGTATTTCGTAAACGACAATATGACCTTTACTCTTGACGGAACGTTTCTATCTCCGGATAAAGAAAAGACCTCCGGAGACGATGTTTCCGCAAACCTGATTATTGAATCACCGGAGGACGCTCCTGCCGCACAACCGGATGAGACTTTGCCCGAACCCGAAGCGGAAACCACCGTGCCGGAAAAGGATGCAGGCGTTCGTGCGCTTTTCATCCCGATAGGTGAAGTGAAAAGCGAAGAGCTCTTCGCCGCAAAGCTTTCTGAAATATCCGCAGATAAAAGGATAAAC
>JAFQGO010000210.1:0-4660 GCA_017398225.1 Oscillospiraceae bacterium
CAGTTGTAAACAATGCGGATTCGTTGCACTTTTCTTCCTTCAACGGTCTCGGGCTTGTGCACATAAATCTTAGTAACGAACTCGCGGATAATCTCGGCGGTGAGTTCTTCGATGCAAGTGTACTTGCGAACAAGGCGCAGGAAGTATTCGATGTTGAGAGCATTCTGCTTGTCGGTAGCGATTGTCGATTTCAATTCGGCAATGCGTGCCGTCAATGTATGCGGCATCACTGGGCATGGCAATCTGCGACAGTTTCTATGCAGGTTGCAAAACGGTTGCAGACAATTTTGCAATCTATATGGTTTTAGAGGGCTATAGCTACTACGCTGTTTTCACCAGTGTAGAAGATACTGTTGTGCTGATCGTTGCAAAACCTGTGTCACCTGACACTGCTTTGCACATGGTACAGATTGACGAGCTAAACATAGACTGTTTCCTTCAAAAAACAATTGCGAGAATCTGTGTAATAAATCTGCTTTTATCCTTATGCTGCGGCGGGCCTTCCAGATAAACGTGGCGATAGGTGCCGGAAAGGGTGATGCCGGCTTCTTTTGCATATGAAAACAGTTTTTTGCGTGTTTCTGGGATAGCCTCGTATGCACCATGATGGTAAATTGAGAGCGCACGCAGTGTGGGAATATTTTCGATGTATTCTCCTTCGCTTTCGGGCGGAACAGCTACGCAATAAGAAATTTCGTCAAGTGAGTGCACGTCGTATTCGGTAAAATACATACGCTTTGTTACGTCGGTTCCGTGTTTTCGCATTGCCTCAAGCGCGGTGTCGCGAAGCAAGTTGGTTTTATCTTCAATGGAAGACGTGTTGTATATACGGCGATAAATTGTTTGCGGCGGAACCGTAATTTCCTCAATAGTATCGTTGCTTTTGCAGGTTCTTTCTTTAAGTTTTTCTATGGCGAGATTAAGCTTGTCTCTCATGGTTTCAAGCCGCTTGATAACCGATGCAAGGTCCGAAGACTCCTCGAAGTATTCTCGGATCTCATCGAGAGAAAGTCCTAAATCCTGAAAGACTCGTATAGTGCGGATTTGCGTGAACGTATCTATGGTGTAGTATCGGTTTGCCGAAGAGCCATCCTTTTTGTCGGGCACAATCAGACCCTTTGCCTCATAGTTCAGGATGATTCTTCTTGTGATTCCAATGGCATTCGCAATCTCGCCTATGGAAAACAGTTTCTTTTCGTTCATAAAACACCTTTAAATTTAAAATAATTGTAAAAAAAAGTATTGCATCGCACATTAATGTACGGTGTATAATTATTATAGCATTTTTTCCTTAATTTTCAAGTTTTTACATGATAAATGACAGAAAATTTGCGTTTACAGTTGAACAAAAAGAGATGCTTCATTTCTCTGCTAAAGAAATGGGTATCCGCTTGTTAAAAAACTTCTTGAATTTGGAGGGAGAACTGATGAAAGGATTGTCGAAACGCATAATATCCGTGCTTATGACGACAATAATGATTTTCAGCATGGTTGCACCGGCTTTTGCTTCAGTGGTAAATAATGCTGAAAATGCGGGAATTGACGGAGATAAAGGTCAATTTGTAATTACCAATCCCGACGGTACTACCGAGGTGGTAGACGAGAGTTGGGAAGAGAAATTTCCTTATGGCATTTTCGCTTTGAGTGATGGCGAAATGTATTTGGAAGAAGGCGGCGATGAGAAGGTTCTTACCGTACACCGTCTTGGCGGATCAGTAGGCAAGGCTTCGGCGATAGTTTATTATCTCCCTGCCGTTGTTGAAAATGAAAATGGAGAGAGCAGTTATGTTTCTGCGATTTCTGCAGATGATATCATAATTGAAGTTGAAGATCCGCTCCCCATTACCGAATATCAGGCATGGGGTATGCCCGCGGCGCCCGAATCGGGAGATGCGCTAATACTCTCTAAAGAGGGGACAGACGGCAACGGAAATCCTTGCACACTTCTTTATGTGGAAGTAGAAGCGGATGCATATGAATGGTATGTCCTTTTTGACGAAGATTGGACGGAGATAGATTATGCAGAGACCGCGGAACTTCCCGTTAGTGCAGAAGATATCGAAGAATACGATTTCCGTTTGGTATATGAGGTTAACGGCACAAGATACAGCACCGATTCTTACAAGGGTGTTGAATATGTAAAGCCCGAGGAAGAACAGCTTCCCTCTATGCCCGCTGACCTTGAACTTAATCCTGAAAAAACATTTAGCGCTCTCGATCTTGATGATAGCGATGATGAATATTCGGGATGGCTTTTTGAGGTTTGCTTTGCAGACGGTGAATATCAAAAGGATATTCGATTGACTGTAATTGATGATAGCGTTGCTGAACTTATGGAGTTTGGTACGTTTACCATTCTTGATAGCGTTGGCGCAGATGTTCACGAAAGCATCAATAGCGTGATTATGAGCATCGGCGACAATGACGAGGACCTTTCCGAAAACGCAAAAGTCGGCTTTGCCATAAATGAGGCTACCTTTGACAAATCAAACGGTGTTGCGACCGTAACTGTTGAACGTACCGGTAGTATCATCAATACGCTCAGCGTTGACTGGTCTCTTGAAAGCGGAAGCGCAGTTGTGGGCAAAGACTATGCAGATGCAAGCGGCACGTTGTATTTTTACGGCGAGCAGACCACCGCAACCATAGAGATAGAGCTTGTAAATGATAAGGTTCTTTGTGAAGATGAAAAAGATTTTACAGTAAAACTTTCAAATCTTCTCGGCGATGACAATGCAGAACTTGTAAATGACACATTTACAGTTTGGGTTTACAATTCAGATTCCTCGTCGGAAATGAATCTTTCAAGCGTACTTTACGATGTCGAAACCGATGATGTATCCGGAAACATCGAAGAGGTGAGTACAACAAAAGTAGTTACCGAAACCATTGGCGGTACACAAACTGTCGGAAAAGGCCTTGATCCTTTGTCCGATTCGGGCAGATATGCAACAATCGACTTTGGTACCGAAAGCGAGGATACTCTCGATCCTTTGTATTACAGTTACGGAAAGGTATCTTTCAATTCGGGTGACTGGGGCAGCAGCGTGAATCACAGCGTTTCTGTATCGGGTAAGGGAAATCACAGTCAATCAAAGCAGATTCCCAACCTCGGATCAATGTATGACAGTCTTATTTCAAATACAACGGGTATTGCAGAACTTGCAACCGCCTGGAAGCTTACCTGGCGCGGTCTGGAATATACATATTCCTACTTCCAGTACAAGCTTGGCAGCGATACGGTTCGCAAGGAAGTTTACCACAAGGGCTGGCGTGAAGGTCTTACATATTATTTGTCATATTCGAGCAACATATATTTCAGCGACAGTTGGGATTATACCGAAAAAGACGGTAGTATCACCGCAGGCCTTGCGCGTTATGATGCACATGACTGTGCAAATACGATTACCGCAAAAGCAAACGTTACACTTTACAGAAGAAAGTTTAACAACAACTTCTACCTCGATATTTATACTGCAAACGACGAGTATAACGAGAAGGGTGTTTTGACAAACAGTAACGTATCAAAGCTTCCCGTTGAGTATTATAAGAGCATCCAACCCGAAATAGCATTTGTTTCAAATGCGGGCGGTGCTTCGTACGGCCAAATGTATGTTGGTTCATCCTTTACCGTAGATCTCAGTAAATCGCATCTTGACTGTGTTGCGGCATACATAGTTGACTCTACGGGAAAGAGATTTGCAGAGGGTACTGTTAACGGCAACATGGTTACCTTTAGCAATATTATTGCAAATCCTACGGGCGACTGTTATATTACAATCGTTCTCGACCGTAAGCAGAACGTAAATCTCAGTATCGTTACATCTTCTGAGATAGATGCAAACGGCGTTCTTGTTGACAACGCATATAAAAATGCGAGCGAGCTTTTCAAGAGCCGTGTTACCGACGGTAAAATAACTGTCGGATATTCTGTTCGCAAGACAAGCGGCGACTATAAGTTCAAGGATGAAATTGAAGAAACAAAGATTGATATCAGTGATGCATCTATGAAATCCGACGGTATTTTGTCGCTTGTCAGAGCAAACAATATTGCAAACGTTCAGTATATCAATTTCAATCTTCCCGAAGAGGATATGATTGTCTTTGCGGGCAAGTCATATTCGGGTAATCAGAATATCAAACTCGAACAGAGCCATCTTTCGATGAATGATATACTGTTCTACTATTATCATGAGGACTTCCTCACCGCACAGCGTCCCATGCAGCTTACAATCGACACGACCGCTATCTATTACGACAGAAACGGAAACGGTCAGATTGACGGATACTACAACACCGAATCGGGCGTATTTATTCTCACCGAGGTAAACGGCGTAACCGACGAACTTGTATCTTATGTTGATAACGGCGATTTTGAGGAAACGCAGTTTGAGCCTTACGTTGATGAAAGCGGCAAGGTTTATCAGTATTTCCTCCGCCCGTATTACGTAGCAAACCCCGTAAGCCTTGTTGTACCCACCGGTCACAGTGTTGACGAGCGTATGCAGGTAATGCCGAACTTTATAACCGACGTTACCGACTCTAGCGTATATGAGGCGCTTACCAAGGAACAAAAACAGTACCGCGCTATTGTCAGCGGTATGACAAAACTCGGTCAAGACGGAACACTCCACTACAGTGCAGATGACCATTATAAGTA
>JAFQGO010000211.1:0-5482 GCA_017398225.1 Oscillospiraceae bacterium
AGCTTGCCTTCGGTCTTGAAAGTCTGGGTGTGAGAAATGCGGAAATACGTGCGCGTGTCGCGGAAACAGCGGCGTTTTTCGGGATTGATTCGTGGTTTCACAAAAAAACAGCAGAGCTTTCCGGCGGACAGAAACAGCTTCTCTGCCTTGCGTCCGTTATGGTTATGAACCCATCAATAATTATTCTCGATGAGCCGACGAGCCAGCTTGATCCAATCTCTGCCGGTGAGTTTTTGAGAACGCTCAAAAGGCTCAATACCGAGCTTGGAATAACCGTAATTCTCTCCGAACAACGCCTTGAAGAGGCGCTTCCGCTCTCCGACAGAGTGATTGTTCTCGATGACGGAGAGGTGGTTGCAGACGGTACGGTTGATGAGATAAGCTGCACCTTGAACGAGCTTAATCATCCGATTTGCCGGGCTCTTCCTGCGCCTGTGCGCGTTCATGCTGTGCTTGACGGAAAAACCTCCTGTCCGATAACGGTATCCGACGGCAGAGGATGGTTGACTGATTTTTCAAAAACACACAGCTTTTCTTCTGAATTTATATGTGAAGAAAATCCATCCGGGCAGGATGGAATACCGGCAATTGAAGCGCGCGAGGTGTATTTCGGATACTCGCGTGAGTGTCCGGATATTGTGAAAAATCTGCATTTTAAAGCATATCCCGGTCAGGTTTCTGCTATAGTCGGCGGCAACGGTGCGGGAAAGAGCACCGCGCTTTCTGTTATGTCAGGTCTTTTGAGTTCACAGCGAGGGAAAGTGCTTGTTTTCGGACAGAAGCTGTCCGGATGCAAGGATTTGTATGGCGGAATGTTAGGATATATGCCGCAGGATGTCCAAACTCTTTTTGCTGAAAAAACAGTGTATCACGAGCTTTTTTCGCTTCTTCCGGAGAAGAATATGCCGGAGGCAGAGAAAATAGAAAAGATAAAAACTGTGCTGTCACTTTGCTCGCTGTCGGGACTTGAAAATTCACATCCGTATGATTTGTCAGGCGGGGAACAGCAGCGCCTTGCGCTCGCTATGCTTTTGCTCCGGAATCCGCGAATTCTTCTTCTTGACGAACCGACAAAGGGGATGGACGCAAGCTTCAAGGACGTTTTCGGCGCACTTCTGAGAACGCTCAAATCACGTGGCGTGACGATCGTGATGGTGTCGCATGATGTTGAGTTCTGTGCAGAATATGCTGATGTTTGTTCGCTTTTCTTTGATGGGGCAATTGTTTCCCATGCCCCTGCGCGTGAGTTCTTTTCGGGTAAAAACTTCTACACAACTTCGGCAAACCGTATGGCGCGCACGCTTATTCCGGAAGCTGTTACCGCAGAGGATATCATAACGGCTTTCGGTGGTAATGTGCCGCAAAAGCCGGATGTTGATGTGGAATATCCGCCGGAAGATGCCGGTGATTTAAAAGTGGAAAAGGACAACGGACTCACACCGCCGAAGCTTTCAAAACGTTTGGGAATGAGTATGCTTTTTTCTCTTGTCGCGATTGTCGCGAGCGTGTACGCAGGTGTTTTCGTTTTTGAAAGCAGGAGATATTATTTTCTGAGTCTGCTCATAATCTTAGAAGCAATGGTTCCTTTCTGCGTTTCGTTTGAAAGGCGTAAACCACGCGCGAGAGAGCTGATAACGGTAAGTGTTCTGTGCGCAATCGCTGTTGCCGGACGTGCGGCGTTCTTTATGGTGCCGCAGTTTAAGCCCGTTGCCGCAATAGTCATTATTGCAGGCGTTGCTTTTGGCGGGGAGTGTGGCTTTCTGGTGGGCGCGCTTTCGGGATTCGCATCCAATTTCTTTTTCGGTCAGGGGCCGTGGGCACCGTGGCAGATGCTTGCCTTTGGTGCGATAGGCTTGCTCGCGGGAGTTCTTTCTTCAATGCGTATATTAAAAAATAACCGCACTCTTCTCTCTGTGTTCGGCTTTGCGGCAACATTTATAATATACGGCGGGCTTCTGAATCCGGCTTCTGTTATTATGTGGCAGCATAACCCTACCTTGGAAATGCTTCTCTCATCATATGTTGTTGGGTTGCCGTTTGATATGATTCACGCCGCGTCAACTGCAATCTTTTTGTGGTTTATCTCCCGCCCGATGCTTGAAAAGCTGGAAAGAATAAAGATTAAATATAATGTTCTCAGATGAAGAGAAATAAATCTGCGGTCAGGCTGATTTTACAACCTGACCGCAGACGCGATTTCATTATATATTTCTTACAGATTTTTTTCACAGAACTCGAGATCTTCCATTGTGTTTACACCGTAAATCTCGCAGGTGTCACCGATTGTGTATGCCTCAACCTTCTTGCCGTCGGCAATGAAAAGCTTCGGAACATCGGTAAGGTAATACTCGCCTTGTGCATTGTCGTTGCGGAGCTTTGAGAGGTTTTCGAAAAGTGCCTTTGAGTCAAAAACATAAACGCCAACGTTAAGCTCTCTTATCGCAGCCTGTTCAGGTGTGCAGTCCTTCTGTTCAACGATATCTACGATCTTTCCGTTCTCGCGTATGATGCGTCCGTATGCAAGCTCGGATTCGGAAATTGCGGTAAGGAAAGTGCAATCTGCGCCGGTTGCTTCATGCTGCTTAACCATATTCTCGTATGTTTCGCGTTTAAGCATCGGCATATCTCCGTAAAGAACGAGAACACTGCCGTCGTAATCCTTAAAGAATTCCTTCGCGCTTGCAACAGCGTGTCCTGTGCCAAGCTGTTCCTCCTGCGTTGCAAATTTGTAATCGCCCTTTGTTTTTTCGATTACCATCTCACGCTTATAGCCGACAACAATAACCGTGTCCTCCTGCGGGATAAAGCTGATGTTGTCAAGAACATAGGAGAGAAGAGCGCGGCCTTTTGCCTCGCGCAGAACCTTCGGGGAGTTGAATTTCTCGCTTTGCAGTCTTTTTCCTTTTCCTGCTGCCAAAACTATTGCCTTCATTTTATGTAAACTTCCTTTCAAAAAATTATTCACGAACAAGTGCTTCTGTTATTTCGCAGATATACATTTTGTGATAGGTATCACCGTCATACCATTTAAGCGGCGCTTTGTCGAGAAATTCAAAGTCCTCAACATTTGCCGTACAAATTTTCTTGCAATTCAAAATCAATCTCGCCTCATCAAAGCCTACACCGCCGGCATTAAGTGCGATGGGGGAGAGCTTGCATTCCTCGGGTTTGTTAATTTCTCTGCCGCTTTTTTTGCCGCAAAGATTTAAAACCTCACGATAGTCCTCGGTGAAAAAGTTAAGCGACATTTCATCAAGCTTTTCCGTAAACTCATATGTGTACCTTGTGGGGCGGATGAAAACAAACGCAACATGCTTCATCCAGAGATATCCGACGCCCAGCCAGTTTGCTGTCATCATGTTGTAGCTGTCAACGTTTCCGGCAGTGATAAGCGTCCAGTCCTTTGCGATAAGCTTAAACATATTGTCCGAGAGCTGTTCGGGATTAACTGATTTAAAGCTATTCAAAAATCTCACCTCATATATTGTTTGTTATTAATAAGTATATCAGCAATTTTGTGCTTTTACAAGTGTTTTGAAATGAAAAAGTACGTGCTTTTCTAAAAAAATTCTGCGTTTTGCATAATTGTATGATACTTTTGCACTAAAAGACGGGGTGCGGGAATTGATTCACTTTCAAAATATTGCTCAAAACTTGAAAATTATTGTTGGATTTGTGATTAAGCATTGCAATTTTTTTCATAGTTTGTTATACTGTGGATAAGAAATGAGGATGCGCAATATTTTCCTGCATCGGAATTATGCATTGGCGAATGAGCAGGAAAGCACCTCAAAAAACACCTTAGGAGGATGTATTATTATGTCAGAACTCGCATTATTCGGCGGAAAGCCGGCAGTTACCTACGTCGGTACGGGTAAAAATGACGGTACCGATATGTTCAAGTGGCCTATCATCACAAAAGAAGACGAGGATGCAGTCCTTGAGGTCCTTCGTCGCGGCGGAATGAGCGGCACGGATGTTACAAAGGAATTTGAAAAAGAATTTGCTGCATGGGTCGGCGCAAAGTACGCTCTCGGTACCTGCAATGGTACGGCAGCTCTCCACGCTGCTATGTTCGGTGTAGGTCTCGGCCGCGGTGACGAAGTCATCTGCCCGAGCATCACATACTGGGCAAGCTGTACTGCTGCTACAACTCTCGGCGCTACTGTTGTTTTTGCAGACATCGATCCGATGACTCTCTGCCTTGATCCGAAAAAGCTTGAGTCCAAGATCACAGACCGCACAAAAGCTATCATCGTTGTTCACTATATGGGTTATCCGGCAGATATGGATCCGATTATGGAAATTGCAAAGAAGCACAACATCAAGGTTATTGAGGACGTTTCTCACGCACAGGGCGGTCTTTACAAAGGACGCAAGGTTGGTACAATCGGTGATGTTGCCGCTATGTCTCTTATGGCAGGTAAGTCCTTTGCTATCGGCGAGGGCGGTATCCTTCATACGGATAATCTTGAAATCTACGAGCGTGCAATTGCTTTCGGTACGTATGAGCGCTTTGGTGCCGATATTCAGACAGAATATCTCAAGCCGCTTACAGGTCTTCCGCTCGGTGGCTACAAGCACAGAATGCATCAGCTTTCTTCTGCTTGCGGTCGCGTTCAGCTTAAGTACTATGATGAGCGCTGCGCAGAAATCCGTAAGGCAATGAAC
This sequence comes from Oscillospiraceae bacterium, assembly GCA_017398225.1. Classification (GTDB taxonomy): domain Bacteria; phylum Bacillota; class Clostridia; order Oscillospirales; family JAAYXM01; genus SIG480. The sequence continues at coordinate 4,672 of JAFQGO010000211.1, forward strand.
TACTTCTGGGATCTCCTCGAGGGTGTTCCGGGTGTCCGCGCTCACCGCGTTGACGAGAGCACAGGCTCCGATATGTCCGGTTGGTATGCAGCTCACGGTCTCTATGTTCCGGAAGAGCTTGAGGGTCTTTCCGTAACACGCTTCTGTGAAGCCCTCCGTGCAGAAGGCTTCCCGACTTCTCCCGGCGTAAACGCAGCGCTTCACACTCATGCTGTATTCAACACCGCTGATGTTTACAACGACGGCAAGCCCACCCGTATCGCATTCGCAGACAGAGACGTCCGCGAAATGGATAAGGATCTTGAGGTTTCTGAAATCATCGGTTCAAGAACATACTCAATTCCGTGGTTTAAAAAGTTTGATAAGGAAGTTATTGAGCAGTATGCAAATGCTGTCAAGAAGGTTTGTGCAAACTACAAGGAGCTTCTCGCTGACGATCCGGGCAATCCTCCGAGACTTGGCGGCTGGCACTTCTTCAACCACTCTGCAAAGAAGGCAAACTAAATCAGAATTTATATACAAAAACCACCCCTCGGGGTGGTTTTTCGCATATCTACATATATTCCCGCAGTTTTTTTAGTGCAGCGCGCTCAATTCTTGATACCTGAACCTGTGAAATGCCCATAACGCGCGCAGCTTGCTGTTGCGTCATGCAACGGAAAAAACGCAGCATTATGACAACCCGCTCACGCTGTGAAAGCTTTTCTATCGCATCGGAAAGCGTTATATATTCAAGCGTGGTGTCTTCAAGTCCATGGTTTCCGAGAAGCTCCTCGAGCGTCTGTCCGTCTTCGGTTATTTCACGGTCGAG
>JAFQGO010000212.1:0-13455 GCA_017398225.1 Oscillospiraceae bacterium
AAGACATTCGGTGTGATAAAAATTGCGCAGCCGTCGCTTACAGGCTTTGTTTTTGACAAGTGGAGCGTTGAGGACAATGCAGTAATAACAAAGCTTACCCGTGCAGTTGCCCTTTATAAAGCATCCGATGAAACATACGATGTAACTGTCGGCGGGACAATTGCAGCAAGCGGAAATTACGGTGATTTCGTAACCGTTACGTCTTCTGACAACAATTTCTCCTACTGGATGCTGGGTGATGACATTGTAAGCTATGACAAAAGCTTTACCTTCCGGGTTTATGGAAACATTACTCTCACGGAAATTTGCGAGGGAGCGAAGAGAGCACAGCCGACGGTAGCGCTTGATGTAATCGGGGAAAATTACTTCCTTGGTTATACCGTACCTGCAGGTTACGTAAAGATTGAGGCTGGAATACTTTTTGCAAAGAGCGGAACGCCTACAATAATAAACTTTAATTCAAAAGCAAGCGAAAAAACAGGCAGCGGACAGTTCGTTGCACAGGCATCGACAGATGGCGAAACGATAGCTCGCGGATATGTCGTATTTAAAAATCCGGAGGGCGAAACGCGCGTTATGTATACCAACTGATGCGCAAAATATTCCGGGTGCACGCCGAGGGGTAAACTCCCCTCGGCTTAACGTGAAAAAGGAGGAAACAGAGTGAAAAGGTTATTATCTCTTTTGCTTACAATGTGTATGCTTGCGTCGCTTTTCCCTGTAATACAGGCAGAGGTTTCTGCCGTGGAAAATCCGATAACGTATACATATGATTTCAAAAGTACGGCGACAGGCGGGATTGTCGGCGTGCCGACAATAGATTCATATGATAAGACGACCTCTTCCGGTAAGTGGATGTACTATGGGATGAGCGATGACCTTGCTGCACTGTATCAGACAAGCTATGTGTATAACAGAACAATGACTTACGGCTTTCAGGTGCAGGCAACGGCTGTTGGAATGTATACACAGCTTAAGATCAGCGTGCCGGAGCTTTCAGAGTATACGCCAAAGCTTACATACTATAATAACGGTGCATCTTCAATAGATATGGAGGTGTTCCTTGCGCCTCTTTCTGCAAGCAACCACCTCGCGGCCGAGTATAAGCTCGGAAACGTGAATCAGCGCGGGGTTGCGGCAAATACTGAAGGAACCGTTACCTTTGAGCCGGTCACAACAACGGATGGCGAATATGTTCTCACATTCAGGATCGGAACACATGCGGCGAATATAACTCCTGCACGGTTTGAACTTCAGGAGATTGTACCTGCAGTGCCGGAACAGCCGGAGGAGATTTTTCCGCAGGATTTGTATGAATTTGATTTCGGTTATGTTTCGGGAAACTCACAGTTCAATGTAGGTGTTCCGACGCTTGATACGTATGAAAAAACGGGACGCAACTGGAAATACTGCAATATGGAAAGCACGCTCAAGGCTTTGTATGAAAATAACGGAACTCCGAACATTGTTCGGGCAAGAACGCTTACCGGATGTCTTAATGTAACTCCGGGGGATGCAACCGGGCAGTGGCTTTCCGTTACGCTTAAGGGAATATACGCGGGTGAATACAGAGCTGTTTTTGATTATGCAACGCATAAATCCGGAGGCATAGGCGATGTTTACCTTGCTCCGGCTTCTGTTCCGGAAAGCTCACGCTGTGATGCAAAGTATAAGCTCGGTACAGTTGACTATTATGAAAAGGACGCGGCATTTGCGACGGGTAAGCGCCAACCTTTCGGCAATGTAGAGATTGAAGTGTCAGGCGATTATGTAATTACTTTTAAGCATGCGGGGACAAAGCATCAGGACTCTACGGGGTATCTTATGAATCCATCGGCATTTACTCTTGATTCAAGACCTCTTGTCCTTGACAGTATTTCGTTAAAGGCGACGAAGTCTGTTCTGAACAGCGGAGAGACAGCAGAGCTTTCCATCTCGGGAAAATATACCGATGCAACGGATGCAGACTTTTCAAGTGCAACAATTACATTTGAAAGTTCAGATGATGGAATTGCAGAGGTAGACGAAAACGGAAATATCACACCGGTCTCTCCGGGCTTTGCAATAATCAGCGCAACAGTTGTTATTGGAGATGTGACAAAAACAGCTTCTGTCGTGATAAAGGTTGCAGGAGAAGATGGGTTGCCGTTTACAGGTATCTCGCGCAAGATAGATTTTACACTTGGTCAATGGACTTATGAAGGCAGTGATATCCGTCCCATAAAGTATGCCGACACCGGAGATGTGTGGGAATTTGCAGGAAATCACGAAAGCCTGGACGATGCATCGGCAACCACTCTCCGAAACAGTCTTACATATGGCATTCAGGCACAGACAAGCCAGACGGGACAGTGGTTCTCCATAAAGTTCAAGGCGACGGAAGACGATATCGGCAAGCTGGCACTTACTCTTAATCACGGAGGATATGTTTACGGTTGTATCGGAAATCTTTATCTTGCTCCTGCAGAGCTTGACGAAGAATTGTGGAGAAGCGAAGCGTTTTTGCTCGGAGAGATAGATTATTACGCCGATTCCACAACAGTGCTTTCAAGAAATACAACCTTTGATGTTGAAATTCCGAAGGCGGGAGAGTATGTTCTTACATTTGAGGTGAAAGAGCGCAAGGGTGCCTTTTGTATGTATTTCGGCTATGTCATCCTCGACGGTACAGACGGTGTATCGCTCAATGCGTATTCTGCAAAGAGCGGAATGCAGGTAGGGGAGACGACAACAGTCAGCTATAAGGCAAAGCGTGACGGTGAAGAGATTAACCTTCCAAATGCAGAGGTCAGCTATATTAATAACACGCCAGATATAATTGATGTTTCCGATGACGGAATAATAACAGGTAAAGCACTGGGAAGAGGTGTTGTCGGAGTTGCGGTAACAAGCCTCGGAACAACATGGAAGACAGAGCTCACCGTCCATGTCGGAACCGCGAAGCGCGGCCCGACGTATTACACAGAAGAAAAGCGCGCAAACGCAGTTGAAAACGCAAACAAATATTCATGGGCAAAAAGTCAGAAAGAAACGGCAGTCCGGATTGCTGATGGGCTTCTCGGTAAGGAAGACCTTCTTTGGGAGCTTATTCCGCAGGAGGGGATTCCGCGCGCGATGGCAGTAGGATATGTAGATGACCCGGAAATGTATAACTGCCGTTATTGCGGAGTTAATCTGCGGCAGAAGTACAGCCAGATGCCGTTCACCGTGAACGCAGTTACGCGTCCGTGGAAAATTCAGTGTCCGGATTGCAAGCGTCTTTTCCCGTCAAACGATTTTGAAAGCTTCTATAAGCTTGGTATTAATGAAAACGGAAACTTTTCTCACAAGCTTGCGCATGAGAAAAATGCAGAGCTTGTTGCGGAAGGCGAGGACGGTTATCTTGTAAATATTCTATATCCGGAAATCGGCGGAGAAAATCACCCCGAAGGTGTTAAGTTCACCGGGGGAGAAACAACTCTCGGATGGGGAGTTGATGACGGTTTCGGATATGTAACAGGAAGAACATATGACAACGGGGTTGAAGAATGCCATACGTATATCGCATTCTACAATCACTGTGCAATATGGATGGGACCGACGATGATGCAGTATCCGGCAAGTATCGTTGGCGGAAAGCTTGCGGCGATTCGTGACGCTTATCTCTACACCGGAGATGAGAAGTACGGACGCCTCGGGGCAATTATAATTGACAGAGTGGCAGATGTTTATCCCGAATATTCGCTTGTGCAGTACGGGAGAGCACGCGGAACGCACCGCCAGTATGCAAACTCTCACGGTTTGTCGGATGAAGGCAAAACAATCGGACGCATCTGGGAAACAGACCTTGCGCGTTCGATGGCTCTTTCATACGATGCATTCTGGCCGATGATGGAGGACGAGTCGGTTATAAGCTTCCTTTCGGAAAAGGCAGAAAAATACAACCTCGAAAACCCGAAGACTGATGCTTCGCTTATCAGAGGAAATTGTGAGGATGGAATTCTTCGTGCAATTTTCGAAGGATGCAAAACGGCAGATATTTACGGTAACTTCGGAATGCATCAGGCGGCGCTTGCTGCTGCGGCAGTTGTTCTTGATTCCAGGCCGGAAACAAAGGAATGGATAGACTGGATTATGCAGGATGGTGTAAAAACCGTAGGCAAAAACACGGGAGGGGATGTTAACCGGTATATTTACGGAAATGTTGACCGTGACGGTCATGCAGATGAGTCCTCGCCGGAATATAACAGTCTCGGCGTGTCAAGAACTCTTGAATTTGCAGAATATCTCTATGGATATGACGGATATACGGAAGCAAACATATACGCAAATCCGAGATTCTTAAAGATGATGAAGGCGCAGGGCGATGTTATAATGACATCCAATACCGCGCCGCAAATCGGAGATGCAGCTTCTGCTGCTGCGCTTGCGACGAATTTTACAGCTGAAAATATGCTGAAGGAATATATACGCACAGGAGATACAGAGCTCGGTCAGCTTGCGTATTTCGCAAACGGAAATTCAACCGACGGTATGCATGCGGATATATTCACAAAGAATCCGGAAAAAGTGCAGGAGAATATTCGGAATATAATCAGCACCTACGGCGAATATGATTTTGGAAAGACCGTAAATTTAACAGGGTACGGCCTCGCGGTTTTGCGCGACGGAAAGCTTTATGATGATGCAATTGCAACATCGGGTGCGAATACCAACACGCAGAGGGATTTCTGGATATACTACGGCGGAGCAGGAACGAGCCACAGCCATCATGATGCCCTTAACCTCGGTGTTGAGGCATTCGGACTTAACGTTGCTCCGGATCTCGGATATCCCGAGGACACCGGAAATAACAGAAACCGCAATATGTGGGTCAACAACACGATAAGTCACAATACGGTGGTTGTTGATACCCAAAAACAGAAAAGCTTGAATGTGGCGGCAGACCCGCTCCACTTTGATGACGGCGGAATGGTCAAGCTTATGGATGCTGATGCATCGGAGGCTTATGATCAGACTGATATATACCGCAGAACGGTTGTTATGATAAAACTTTCGGAAAATGAGTCCTACGGTGTTGATTTCTTCCGTGTCAAGGGTGGAGATGACCATATTTACAGCTTCCACTCGCAGTCTGAAGAAGTAACGCTTCCCGGAGAAACGCTTATTGCTCAGGAAAGTGGAACTTATGCGGGAGAGAATGTCAAATGGGGAGATGAATCTGCCGCATATGATAACGGCTTCTCTTGGCTTGAAAATGTTCGGCGTGTTGAAAACCCGTCAGGCGGATTTACGGCAGATTTCAAGGTGAAGGATTATCATAATACGCTTAAAACAAAGCAGAATCTCGGGCTTAAGCTTACAATGCTGAATGACTTTGAGCTTACAGAGATTGCGATAGCAGAGGGTATGGTTCCGAGAGTAAAGAAAAATCTCAATGCAGGAATTTCTCACTTTGAGTATCTCCTTGTACGCCGCAAGGGCGAAAATCTTGATTCGCTCTTTACCTCGGTTATTGAGCCTTATAAGGACGCTTCAAAGATCGTATCAATTGAGGCTGTTCCGGTTACAGGTGACGGCACAGAAACAAGCGATGATGTTGCGCGCGCCGTGCTTGTAAGAAACGCAAACGGGCGTATGGACTATATCGTATATGCAACGGACAATACGGTTACATATACGGTTGACAACAGCTTTACTTTCCGCGGTTTCGTAGGTGTGCATATGTGTGACGAAAACGGAAATGTTGTATACAGCTATGTGCACGACGGCGATATTATTGCAGATATTTCAGGGAAGGCATCAGTGTCCGGAGTTGTAACAGATTTTACAAAAGGATATATTGCTCAAAACACGATTTCCGCAACATTGGAAGCGCCAATTCGCGCGGAAGAGCTTGCCGGAAAGTATGTCTATATAAACAACGACGGAGCGCAGAACGGCGTGTACAGGATAGAGAGTGCTACCTGCGATGAAGCAGGGAATGCAGTTCTTGACATCGGAGATGTTTCGCTTGCGCGTTCTACAGTTGATGGAGAAACAACTTATAATATTGCAAGCGGTGACACGTTCAGAATTCCTCTGACAACGATGGTTGATAACACTCCGACATTCAGTGAAACAGGGGATAAATCTGTTTCCGCAGAAAACAGATTAAGTTTCAACGTAACTGCGGAAGGTTCGGGGAAAAGCGAAATTACATATGCTGCCGATCTTCCGAGAGGTGCGAGCCTTGATGAAACGACAGGTTCCTTTGTGTGGAGACCGGATTCATCACAGGTAGGCAAGCATATTGTAAGGTTTTATGCATATGACGGAGCGGGAGAAGCGGCGATGGATGTTGCCATAACTGTCTACGGCTCGACCACCGGAGGTAAAAACGGAAATGAGGAAACACCGTCTACGGGAATCTCCGGTGGTTCCGCCGGCGGAGGTGGTGGCGGCGGTGCCGCACCGGATAACGGAAATTCTACTTCCGACGATACGGATGTCCCGAACGATGAGGATACCACCCAATCCGATGAGAAGGATAACGAAAACGCACCCGACGCGTCGTGTGAAACGGATAATATCCGTTTCACAGACCTCGGTAACCACGCTTGGGCATCGGACGCAATAAATGCCCTTGCTTCTGATGGCATAATTCGCGGAACATCAGAAACAACGTTCTCACCGGCTTCAAACATAACCCGCGCAGACTTTGCACTGCTTCTTGTCCGTGCGTTCAAGCTGACTTCGGATAACACAGGGAACTTTGCAGATGTAGCTGCTTCCGACTACTTCGCGCCCGAGCTTGCAATAGCAAGAAATAGCGGTATTGTCGGCGGTATTGGCGAAAACCGCTATGCTCCGCGTAATAACATTACCCGTCAGGATATGATGGTAATAGTTTACCGTGCGTTACAGCAACTCAATGTAGGGCTCGGCGTTCACTACGAACCGCAATATGGTGATTTCACCGCTGTTGCGGATTACGCAAAGGAAGCCGTCACCGCGCTCATAGGTGCAGGTCTTGTCAACGGAAAAAACAATTTCATTGCACCGACGGATTACACCACAAGAGCCGAAGTTGCGGTGCTTATTAAGCGGATATTGGATTATATAAAATAATTTTCAATTTTCCGTCTACACCGCTTACGCCGAAGCGGCGATTGTCAAGAGGACTCCAGATTCCATATCCGGAAACAGGAAAAAACAATAATCCGATAATAAAACCCACTCCCTTCGGGAAAGATAATCCCGAAGGGAGTGTTTTTGCTATGGATAAAAACGAAAAAAAGAACAAAAATTTCATACCGCCGGAGGAGCCGGAACCGTGCGACGATACGATATTTGACATAACCTCGGCACTGTTGTGAGAAAAATACCCGAGATAAAAAAGCCAATTAGCTTTTTTAATCTCGGGTGATTTGTTTGTGCGCAAACGAGAATAAATGTCATACATCAGGTGATTCTATCGGAATAAATGTCAAAATGTTTGCAAAAACTATTGCGTAAATGACAGATGCGTGTTATAATGCATTTAGAAACGGAGGGGTAACCATATGCTTCACAGAAAAATAGAGAAAAAAATCAGCGAATGGATAAATAACAGTAACAAAGCTTTGCTTATTGACGGAGCAAGACAAGTTGGTAAGACCTATATTATCCGCAAGGTGTTGCAGGATGAGAAATGTGAATACGTAGAATTCAACCTTTTAAAAACTCCTGCACTTGTAGACTTGCTTGCAAAAAGCGAAACTGTAGACGATATGATTGCAAATCTGTCCCTTTTTGCCGATAAGCCTTTTGTAAAGGGTAAGACGTTTCTTTTCTTTGACGAAATACAGGAGTTCAAAGAACTGACAACCAAAATTAAATTCTGGGTAGAAGAGGGATCCTTCCGCTATGTGTTCAGCGGTTCACTTCTCGGAGTAGAACTTAAAAACATCAAATCTGCACCGGTTGGCTACTTAACCACCCTTACTATGTATCCTCTTGATTTTGAGGAATTTCTTCAGCTTTATAATTTCACCAATGACCTACGCACTGCTCTATACAACTGTTTTGCAGAACGAAAGCCGGTAAATGATGCGGTTCACGAGCGTATGATGCAGATTTTTAATATGTACCTGAATGTAGGTGGTATGCCGTCGGCTGTGGATAAATTCCGTGAAACAAGAAATCTTGAGGATGTAATTGCCGAACACAACGATATTGTGGTACAGTACAAAAAGGATTTTACTCGTTATGAGTCAGAGAAAAAGAAGCCTTATCTTACGCAGATTTACGACTTAATCCCTGCCGAGCTTAACGACAGCAACAAACGTTTCAATTTTGCAGATATAAAAAAAGGACTTCGCTATTCGAGAAGTGAAGACAATTTCATTTGGCTTGCAAGTGCAGGTGTGGCACTTCCTGTTTATAATGTTTCGGAACCGACAATTCCGTTATTGCTTAATGAAAAGAGCAGTCTTTTCAAGCTGTTTCTTTCAGATGCAGGAATGCTGACTACCCTATACGGAAGAGCAACAAAAATGCAGTTGCTTTCTGAAAATCAGGATATTAACAACGGTGCATTGTATGAAAACGTAGTTGCACAGGAACTCAAGGCACACGGGTTCAAGCTGTATTATTACAACAGCAAGAAGTTTGGTGAGCTTGATTTTGTTATTGAGTATAAGGGCAAAGTGCTTCCTATCGAAGTAAAAAGCGGCAAGAATTATCAGCGCCATTCCGCACTCAACAATATTATGGAAATTTCCAATTATTCTATAGAGGAAGCATTTGTGTTATCAAATTATAATGTTGAGGTTAAGGGCAATCTGGTTTATTATCCGATTTATATGCTTATGTTTATCGAGGATGAGGAGATAAAGCTGCCTACGGTTGAGATTGATGATTTGTCGGTAATATAATGGTATGTGGTTGCGTCAAAAACTTGTTGATTTTTATTAAAGCCTGCTATAACTATATGATGAGCTTATAAAATCCGGCATTTCCGTTATCGTAAAAGCAACAGGATAAAACCCACTCCCTTCGGGAAAGATAATCCCGAAGGGAGTGTTTTTGCTATGGATAAAAACGAAAAAAAGAACAAAAATTTCATACCGCCGGAGGAGCCGGAGCCGTGCGACGATACGATATTTGACATAACCTCGGTCGCGTCTGCAACGGAATGCACCGGAATAGGTAAGGTTATGCCGGCGATGAGCGAGTTTTCCGACGAGGACGACGGAATAACCGATATGCTTGATATGTACGAAAAAAGATAGCGGAACCCGAGCGCGCGGCACTTGACACCGTGCGCTCAAATGATTATAATTTATAGTGCTGATTTAACACTGATAAGGAGCAGATTATGAAACATATCGGAACCCTTGCACGCGCTGCCATTGTCCTTGCAACGCTTTTTTGGGGAACATCATTTGTGATAATCAAGGACGCGGTAGACCTCATTTCACCAAACTACCTTATGGCGTTGCGTTTTACCGGTGCATTCATTCTTTTGTCGGTTATTTTCAGGAAACGGCTATGCGCAGTGGACGGTAAAATGATTTTGCAGGGCGCAATTATCGGCGTGTTTCTGTATCTTGCTTACATATTCCAGACATACGGGATAATGGATACCACGCCCGGTAAAAATGCATTTCTTACGGCGTTTTATTGCGTTCTTGTTCCGTTTCTTGCATGGGCGGCAAAGGGAGCGCGGCCGGATAGGTTCAACCTTATAGCGGCAGTGATGTGTATTGCGGGAATAGGGCTTATCTCACTAAACGGTGATTTCACGATAGGAAAGGGCGATTTTCTTACGCTTGTGGGCGGTTTTTTCTTTGCATGCCATATGGTTGCCGTTTCAAAATTTGGCGATGGGCGTGACCCAATCGTTATAACAATATTGCAGTTTGCAGCTGCGGCGGTTTGCTTCTGGATTACCAGCCTTATCACCGACGGCGCGCCGCAAGCGGTGGGAGCGGACGTTCTTCCGGCGGTCATATATCTCTGCCTGTTCTGTACCGCGGCAGCCCTGCTTTTGCAAAACTTCGGACAAAAATACACATCGCCATCTGCGGCGGCACTGCTGTTAAGCCTTGAATCCGTCTTTGGCACTGCGTTTTCGGCATTTATGGGGCGCGAGGATTTCACTGTGCGTATGATTTGCGGCTTTGTGATGATTTTCCTTGCAATTGTGGTGTCGGAAACGAAGCTTTCGTTTTTCAGAAAAAGAGAAAAAATACAGAATTAGTAAGAGGGATTGCGGCGAAATGCATTTTGCTGCAATCCTTTCTGTCAGGTTGTTTCAGGATATCCGGCTTCAAAACAAAGATAAACTTTTTTGCAATATGAACGATTTTGCTGAAAATAAGAAAATTCGGCTGTATAATTGATAAAAACAAAAAAGAAAGCTGGATGTTTTATGAAAATGTACGCGAATTTACATACCCATTCCAACCATTCCGACGGAAGATATTCTCCGACAGAGCTTGCACATGTCACGAAAAAAGAAGGCTACGGCGCGGTTGTGCTTACCGACCACGATACCGCTTCGGGATGCGCTGAGCTTGCGGCGGAGTGTGAAAAGCTTGGGATAGAGACGGTTGTCGGCGTGGAACTTAACACTCCGTCAGAATTACTTAAAAATCAGCCGCAAGGGTTACCTGATTCTCACGTTATTTCGCAGTTTCATATCGTAGGGCTTGATTTTGACCCCGAATATCCGCCGATGAAGGAATATCTTGCATATGTCTGTAAGAGAAAAACGGAGATGACGCACCAGCTTGTTGATAATGCGATAAAAGCGGGGCGATTGCGCGGGATTGAATGGGAAGAAATTGTTGAATATAACCTTAAAGCAGGCAAGCCGTGGATTTCAGGTTCGCAGACAAAGGCGGCTCTTGTTGCAAAGGGTATTGTCGAACCCGATGATTTTGAGTTTCTTGGCAAGAACATATTTGGGCAGTATATGAAAGATGCCGTGGAACCGTTTCCGTACAAGCCTGAGCATGAGATAATAAAGCTTATCCGTGATGCAGGCGGTGTTGCTGTTATTGCCCACCCGCATATGCAGATTTTCTGCCTTGATGCGCTTGTAGAGATGGGCATAAACGGCATTGAAACAAGCCACCACACGCTTACGGAGGAAGAATCGGCAATAGCATATAAATACGCCATTGAAAAGAACCTCTTTATTTCCGGCGGTTGCGACCATTGCGGTCTTTGCAGTGCATATTACAAAGAGGACGGCAACGAGAAAAACAGTCCGTACTATGCACCGTACTGTCACTACGGAGCATCAAAAGTGCATTTTGAAGAGATAAAAACAAGAAAGCTTATGAGATAAAATGAGAACGACGGAGAAAATCCGTCGTTCTGTTTTGCTGATATCATTTTTCTTTTCTTGCTTCCGAGCGCTGTGATTTCTAAAAAGTGCATCAATGTCACAGAATGTTTACTTTTCATTTCATGATTAGAAGTTGACAAGAATGACAAGAATGATTATAATGATGATAAGCTGAAATGGAGGTGCTTTATGATTTTTATTGAAAGTGAATTGGTCGAACTAAAATCTGAGGTTGTCAGTGACATTTGCAGGGAAGTCATTGCTTTCGCAAATACAAAAGGAGGCACGATGTATATTGGTGTTCACGATGACGGACAGATTACAGGTGTTAAGAATGCTGACCATGTGACATTACAAATAAATAATATGGTTCGAGATTCCATCAAGCCCGATATTACTATGTTTGTTCGATATGAAACGCTGGAAATTGATGGGGAGCAGATTGTTGCCGTGACCGTTCAGAGGGGCACTGACCGTCCGTACTATCTTGGCAGTAAGGGACTCAATCCAGGAGGCGTGTATGTTCGCAACGGGACATCCACTGACCCGGCTACTGACACGGCCATTCGAAAAATGATCAAGGAAACAGATGGAGATTGCTTTGAGAATATGAGATCGTTGGAGCAAAATCTTACTTTTAAGACTGCAACTGCACAGTTCTCCAAGAGAAATGTTCCTTTTGATGAAACCAGGATGCAGACTTTAGGATTGTTGTCCCATGATGGTATATATTCCAATGCTGCTATGCTTTTGTCCGACCAGTGCAGCAGCACTATCAAGGCAGCTACATTTTCCGGTACTGATAAGAGTGATTTCCAGGACAGGCGGGAATTTGGTGGATCGCTGTTCCAACAAATGGAGGAAATGTATGCTTATTTAGATTTAAGGAATCGGACACGAGCAACTTTTGAGGGACTATACCGCAACGATGTTCGTGACTATCCCGAGGAAGCACTGCGTGAAGCATTGCTTAATTCTCTTGTTCACAGAGATTACTCCTTCAGTGCCAGCACCCTGATCAGTGTATATGATGACCGCATTGAATTTGTGTCTGTGGGAGGTTTGCCGGACGGTATTTCTCTGGATGATATTCTGTTAGGCCTTTCTGTTTGCAGAAATCCCAAACTGGCTGCGGTATTCTACCGCTTAAAGCTTATTGAGGCTTATGGCACCGGTATGCCAAAGATTATTAAAGCGTACTCAGGAAGTGGTCTGGAGCCTGAAATTGAAGTTACCGGTAATGCGTTTAAGATTACGCTTCCCAACCGAAACGCTGTTACAAAGGAAATAAATGCGCCTGATACGCCGAAAAACAACGAAAAACGGATTTTGTCTTTCGGTGAAGCTAATGGTCACATCGTCCGCAGTGATGTTGATGTTCTTTTGGATGTCAGTCAGGCAACTGCAAATCGTATTCTGAAGCGTATGGTTGCTGATGGATTACTCTATCAGGATGGTAGCGGAAGAAAAACAAAATACAAGAAGAAATAACCCTGTTCCATTAGGACGCTTAGAGACTGTGAAGAGGCTATATGCACCGTATTGCCATTACGGAGCATCAAAAGTGCATTTTGAAGAGATAAAAACACGCAGCTTGATGAGATAACAAACAGAGCAACGGATCATTTCCCGTTGCTCTGTTTAATGCTATTCGTTGAAAAAATAATTGTGTGATATGTGGATGAAGGGGTATCTTTTTCTGTATTCCTTCATCATTGCGCGGTCAACCTTTGGCAAGTAGCCTTTGTATTTCTTATAGCATTTGCTCATATGCGAAAGCGTTGCAAATCCGCACATATCGGAGATATATTGAAGGGAATATTGCGTGTTACTAATTGCAAACTGTGCACGCGCAACACGTATCATAACGTGGTAGACGGCGTGGGATATTCCGAGATATTTTCTGAAGACTGAAAAAAGATTTGTCCGGCAAAGACCGCTTACTTCGATAAGGTCATCTGCGGTAATTTTAAGTGCATAGTTCTCTTGAATATATGTCATAGATGTGAGCATCGGCAAAAGGCGGCTTGAAACAATGGAAAGAGCTGTCTTTTTCTGTTCTGTAGTGAGCGGAAACTCCGGCAGGGTGAAAAATTTTTCAATGTTTTTTAAAGACGGAGCTTCAAAAAGCTCTTTGGCTTCTTTGAAAGAAGCCG
>JAFQGO010000213.1:0-4581 GCA_017398225.1 Oscillospiraceae bacterium
CTCAAGCGTCTGTCCGTCTTCGGTTATTTCACGGTCGAGCGACGTTGTCTGCGCTGTTGCACACTCCGCCTGTGCAATTTCTTCAGCGGTAAGCCCGGTTTCTGCTGAAAGCTCGGAAAGCGTTGCTTCCCGCCCGAAACGAGCACAAAGCTCTGTAGCGGCGCGGCGTATTTTTGCGGCGTTTTCCTTAAGCGTCCGGCTTACCTTTACCGCTCCGTCATCGCGCAGAAATCTGCGTATTTCTCCGGTTATTTTAGGTACGGCATATGTGGAAAATTGGTTTCCAAGGCTTTCATCAAAGCCGTGAACCGCCTTTATCAGACCTACACATCCGAGCTGATATAAGTCATCTGCATCACACCCACGCCCAAGAAAACGCTTTACGATACTCCATACAAGAGGGGAGTTTTCGCGTATTATCTGTTCGAATGCGGCATCATTTCCATTTCTGGCTTTAAGTATCAGCTCAACTGTTTCTGTCACGTGTCGCTCCTCCGGCGCGCATTGAAATTTTCTTTCTCATCGTAACGGTTGTTCCTTTTCCTTTTTGAGAGCGGATTTTGAGGTTATCCGTGAAGCTTTCCATTATTGTAAAGCCCATACCGGAGCGGTCATCTCCGCCGGTGGTAAACATCGGTGTTTTTGCTTGCTCGATATCGCTTATTCCAAGTCCGCGGTCGCGCACCGAAATTTCAAATATGTTGTTCTCTAAAATACGAAGCTTTATGTAAATTTTCCCCACGCAGTCGGGATAAGCGTGGACTGTACAGTTTGTAACGGCTTCGCTGACTGCTGTTTTTATATCGCCTATTTCATCAAGCGTCGGGTCAAGCTGTGCCGCAAAAGCGGCAACCGCAGCACGCGCATAGCCCTCGTGTGCGGATTTGCTCGGGAAAGTAAGGGTTACTTCATTTATAGTTTTCATTGGTAATCTCCTTCATATGTTTACTTTGTCCTTTTCGCGTTCGGAAATATTTAAAAGCTTGCATATCCCCGCAGCAGAAAAAACTTTGTATGCCTGCTTTGATACGTTTATCACGCAAAAGCCGCTGCCTATGGAAGTCGCTCTTTTGTATGCTCCGATTACGAGGGCTATTCCCGAGCTGTCCGTAAAGCTCACGCGCTCAAAATCAATGACAAGTTTCACGGGAAGCTCTATGTCTGTTATTGCTGTGATTTCCGGAATGGCGCGGCGCGCCGCGTGGTGATCAAGCTCTCCTGAAAGTGATATTTTAAGCTCACCGCCGCATCGCTGTGATGATACCTTCATTTTGCACATCCTTTCTTTCGTTTACTATACTTATAATACACCTGAATATATGCGATATATGTAAAATTCCGGCGACAAAACAAAAAAATCCCCCGAAGGGGATTTTTTATCTGATATTTATCAGCTGGCTTCGGATTGTGCGGTTGATAACGTTGCTTCATCCATAAGGATAACCTCAATATCAACTTCCTGCGAGTTTCTGTAAATCGTAAGGGTTACCTTATCACCGGCTGTGAAATTGTCGCGTATTTTCTTGATTTCTGCGGTGGAGGAAAGGGCAGTGCCGTTCATTTTTGTTATGATATCCCCGCGTCTTATTCCTTTCTTGAATGCATCGGAATACGGATGAACGTAGTCGATGAGAAGCCCCGCCGGAAGACCGTAGAACATAGAGTCGCGCTCGCTCAGCGTAGTTCCGCTGATTCCGATTGACGGACGTCCTTTTACGTAGCCTCGTGAAATAAGCTCATCAATTATCGGCTTTGCCGTGTTCATCGGAATTGCAAATCCGAGTCCTTCATAGTATGATATACCAACCTTAACAGTGTTGATACCGATTACCTGACCGAATTCGTTGACGAGCGGACCTCCGGAATTTCCGGGATTTATGGATGCATCGGTCTGGATGAGGGTCATCGTTCTGTCCTCGACGATTATGTCGCGGTTTATTGCGGAGATTATACCGTAGGTAACTGTGTTCTGGAGCTGAAGTCCTGCAGGATTTCCTATTGCGATTGCAGGATCGCCCTGTTCGAGCTTGTCGGAATCGCCGAATTCTGCAGGCTTAAGTCCTGTTGCATTTACCTTGATTACTGCAAGGTCAGAGCGGGAATCTGAGCCGATAAGACGGGCGTCATAAGTCTCACCGCTGTCGAGAACCACCTGAATGGTTGTCATTCCTTCAATAACGTGGTTGTTTGTGATTATATATCCGTCTTCGGACATAATTATGCCCGATCCAACAGAAGAAGACGAGAAGTTTGCCGTGCTCTGGCAGGTAACGCCGACAACGGATGCGCGCACCTTTTCCGATATCTGCTTTACTGTCAGTGCGCCGTCGGTGGTTTTTGCACCTTCGGACTTCGGCGACTCATTTATTGTGAGATGATCCTCAACCTTGTTCTCATCAATCAGATTTTCGATTGCGTTCTGAGGATTGACCGGGGCATCCGAATGTGAAAACTTAAGAAAGGCTACAATAAGTGTGGCGGAGATCATAAGATAAAGAGCTCCGATGACGCATATAAGAACTACCACCCATGTGGGGGTTCTTCTGGGTTTGTATTGCATATTTATCGGACCGTTGGAGAAATAAGCACTGTCACCGTAGGGCGGGGGAGTTTGCTGCTCAAAAAAAGGCTCCTCGTGAGGTTGTTCCTCTGATGGCTTTTCTTCATCCTGTGCCGATTGCTCCTCTGCAGTAACATTTTCCTCTGTCGGTGTTTCGGCAGAAGTGCCGGAAGAAACTTCGCTCTCGCTTTCGTGGAAGCTGTCGGCTGCGGGCGGTGTATTTTCCTCGTTTTCGCCGTTCCGGTTATTCATTAATTCATCATTCATTTCAAGATCCTCCTTGTGTTTTTGTGCTTTTGCACCGTCAGCCTTGTGTATATCTACGAATTGAAACCGTGAAAGAAAACTCGGTATATCCGTTTTCGCTGACTGCCCATATTTTTCCTTTGTGTTGGTTTATTATTGTTTTTGCAATATACAACCCAAGTCCCAGTCCGCTTTTGTCTTTAGAACGGGAGCTGTCTGCTTTGTGGAATCTGTCGAACACATATTTCAGTTGTTCTTCCGGTATTTCTGCGCCGTAGTTGCGAACGGAAAACGTGAGTTTGTCTCCTTTTTCAAAAGCTTTTATGTCAATTGAAGAGTTCGGTTCCGAAAATTTTATTGCGTTGTCAATAAGATTATACACTACCTGATAAAGTGCATCCTCATTTGCAAATATATTTATCGCGTGTGACGGGATTTCGATATTCAATGAAATCTGCCGCTCTCCTGCACGTTGTTCAAAGCTTATTGCCGCACGTCGCAGAAGCTCGCAGAAATCAAATGTGGTGCTCTCGGCGGTTATATCTTTGCCCTGAAGAACCGTTATCTCAAGCATCCTGCTTACAAGGCGTGAAAGCCTGTGAACTTCATCGGAAACTATTCGGAGATATCGTTCGCGACGCTCCTCGGGAATTGTTCCGTCAAGCATTCCGTCAACAAATCCGCCGATAGATGTCATCGGTGAGCGAAGCTCGTGCGAGACGTTCGCCACAAAAGCGCGCCGCAATTCCTCGGATTTTTCAAGAGAGTCTGCCATATTGTTGAACGCGTGTGTCAGATCTCCGATTTCGTCGCTTGAATACACAGGAACACGAGTTGAAAAGTCTCCGTGTGCAAATTTTCTTGACGCCGTGGCTATCTGCTTCAGCGGACGTGTCATCCTTCTTATGATAAAGTATGACGCAAATGAAGTGAGGATAAACACGGCAACGGACAAGAGCAAAAAGAGATTTCTCACGTACATTGTAAGCATCTGGATATACCTGATGGATGTTGTCACATAAACGTATGCAATAGGCTCGCCGGCATCGTTTTTAGTAACAAGACCCACTGTGTAGTTTTCGCCCTCATACAATCCGTCAAGAGTTCCGGTTGCCGAATATTCCTCCGAGGTAAGCGTTTCTTCAAGGATGCCTGCGCTGACTCTGGAGTTCATATATTTGTTGCCGCGTATGTCCGATGTCAGAACAATCTGTCCGTTTGTGTCACATACAATAACGTGTATCTGCGAATCATTTGTCATAGATGCGAGAACGGTTTTTATCATATGCTCGTGCGTTATGGAGTGATTGTAATAAAGATCCTCCGTCATACTTGAAACGCGCTCTGCTGCGCGCTGAAGTGATTCGTGTTTTTCGGCAACGGAGTAGTTATACATCTGAAAAGAAAGACCGACACCGACCACAACAAGACATGCAATCATCGGAAAGGCGATCATCAGAAAGTATTTGTAAAGAAGCTTCACTGTTTACTTCCTCATTTGTCGGGATTAAGCTCGAACTTATACCCGACGCCCCAAACGGTCTTGAGCGACCATTTTTCACTTGCTCCGTCTATTTTTTCACGCAGACGCTTAACGTGTACGTCAACGGTTCTTGAATCGCCGAAGTATTCAAAGCCCCATACGTCGTCAAGAAGCTGGTTGCGCGTGAAAACTCTGTTAGGATGCGAAGCTAAATAATTTAAAAGCTCAAGCTCCTTCGGCGGCATATCCACCTTCTTTCCTTCCAGTTGCTCCAAGGCACGGATGACGCGGA
>JAFQGO010000214.1:0-2546 GCA_017398225.1 Oscillospiraceae bacterium
CAAGAGGAACAGCCGTTACACATAAGCTCGTCGGAGTGAGCGACGCACGGATTGCCTGTAAGCTTATCCTTTGCAAGAAGACCGATAACCTTTGAAGCCGCGGCACCTGCCTGCGAAACGGTTTCGGGGATATCCTTCGGTCCCTGGCAGGTTCCGGAGAGGAACACGCCCGCCGTGGGGCTTTCAACCGGGCGAAGCTTCGGATGTGCTTCGGTGAAGAAATCGTTTGTGTCCATGCTTGCCGTCAGCATTGTGGCAAGCGGTCTTGCGGACTTGTCCGGCTCGATTGCCACCGCAAGAACAACGAGATCGGCATCAATATGAAGCTGCTTGTTTGCAATGAGGTCGGATGCCTGAACCTTGAGCTTGTCGCCCTCGGGGGTAACCTTTCCGACCATGCCTTTTATGTAGTTCACGCCGTATTCCTCAACGGCACGGCGGTAAAACTCATCAAAGTTCTTGCCCGGCGTTCTTACATCTATATAGAATACATAGACCTCCGTGTCGGGGTATTTATCGCGTGTCAGCATAGCGTGCTTTGCTGTGTACATACAGCATATTTTAGAGCAGTATTCCTTGCCTTTTTCCGCACATGCCGCACAGCGAGAGCCAACGCACTGAACGAAGACGATTGTGTGGGGGTGACGTCCGTCGGACGGACGGAGGAGCTTGCCGGCAGTAGGCCCTGCGGCGTTGGTAAGTCTTTCAAATTCAAGCGAGGTGATAACGTCCTTTGACTGGCTGTAGGCAAATTCATCGAACTTGTCCATACTGATGGGATTAAAGCCCGTCGCCGCAACGATTGCACCGTAGCGCTCTTCTATAAATTCATCCTTCTGCGTGTAGTCAATAGCGCCTGCCGTACATACCTTTGAACAGATGCCGCATTTTCCGTTTTTGAGCATATTGCATGCCGTCGGATCAATTGTTGCAACCTTCGGCACTGCCTGTGCAAACGGGATGTAAACTGCGGGACGGTTGTCCATACCGAGGTTGAATTCATTCGGAACCTTTTTCATCGGGCATTTTTCAACGCATGCACCGCATCCTGTGCACAAATCTTCGCGGACATATCGCGCTTTTTTCTTTATGGTAACATCAAAGTTTCCGACAAAGCCTTTGATGCTTTCAACCTCGCTGTAAGAAAAAATGCGGATATTCTCATGCTGTGCAACCTCAACCATTTTAGGAGTGAGAATACACGCCGCACAGTCAAGCGTCGGGAAGGTTTTATCAAGCTGTGCCATTTTTCCGCCGATTGTAGGCTTTGTTTCAACTATATCAACGGGGAATCCCGCATCGGCAATGTCGAGTGCCGTCTGTATGCCGGCAATACCGCCGCCGATGACAAGCGCGCGCTTTGTTACGGGTGTCTCACCGGGGGTGAGGGGAGTGTTAAGGCTTACCTTTGCTATTGCCGCACGGCCGAGGATTATTGCTTTTTCCGTTCCTGTGGGAATGTCCTTATGTACCCAGGAGCACTGCTCGCGGATATTTGCAATTTCAACCATATACGGATTAAGTCCTGCCGCAGATGCAGTCTTGCGGAAGGTTGCCTCGTGCATACGCGGAGAACACGAACAGACAACAATACCCGTGAGCTTATGCTCATGTATTGCTGCCTTGATCATATCCTGTCCTGCCTGAGAACACATATACTGATAGTCGGTGGAAAAGGCTACGCCGGGCTCTTTTCCGAGAGCTTCTGCGACGGCCTTCACATCTACCGTTCCGGCGATGTTGCTTCCGCACCAACATACAAAAACACCGATTCTTTGCATTCTTTTTATCATCCCTTACTGTTATCTATTCTCTTTATCTCTTATAGTACGAAAATTGATTTCCGGATTACTTTGTGTATTTGCGAAATGCGCTGACGATCGCCTGTTGAGGAATGTCTTCGTCGAGTATCGCGGGAATATCGTCCGGAGTTATGCGGTTGTTACCCTGTGCACGGATAGCGGAAAGGCGCACCGCTTCAACCAGCTTTGCAGGCTCCACGCCGCGCGGACATCTGTCAACGCACGCAAAGCAGGTAAGGCATCTGTAAAGAGATTCGGAAGAGAGAAGCGGCTTTATGTCGCCGGTCTCTACCATATATACAAACTGGTGCGGATGGAATTCCATCTCGTCATATGCAGGGCAGGTGGCGGAACACTTGCCGCAACGCATACATTTTTTCGGATTTACGCCGCTTCTGCGCAAAAGCTCATCCTGAAGATTTTTACTGTTCATCGGTATCCTCCTTAACCCCCAACGCTTCTGCCAAAAGCTCTGTGAAGTATACAACCGGAATGTCTGAGCCGTTTTTTATAAGATTGTAGCGGCAGAGCGGGCAGGCGGTGATAATCATATCGGCACCCTGCGCCTTTGCATTTTCACAAACCGCGGTGCTGCTCTTTTTAGCAAGCTCAGGGCTTTCTGCCATCACATATCCCCCGCAGCATTCGTTGCGCTTTGCAAAAATTACCGGCTCTCCGCCGAGAGAACGGATTAAATCTTCCATAATTGTCGGATTTTCCACATCGTCCATCTTCAGCAGTTCG
>JAFQGO010000215.1:0-2778 GCA_017398225.1 Oscillospiraceae bacterium
CACTTGTCCGCCGTGGTGTTCCGTCAATCGGCGACAGCGGCGCTCTTGCAGACTATGCCAGGATGCCGGATAACGACCAGGTTCTCATGAACGGCTTCAAGAACGTTAAAGAGGTTAATACGGAGCAGGCGATAAAAATAGCACAGCTTATGTGGTTCTTAAGGGATGGGAATTTAGACAATATCCACTACGATATTCTCACAAAAGACCCCGAAAGCATCCAAACCGAGATCAGGGAGGTAATTGACACCTACGGCGAATATGATTTCGACAAAAGCTCAATGCTCACCGGGCACGGCTTCGGAGTTCTTCGTGCAGGAACGCTTCATAGCTCCGTTGGGCAGAACGTTTTGGTCGATACCCAGCGCGATTTCTGGATGTATTTCGGAGGTGCGCTCTCGCATAAGCACGCTGATGGCTTAAATCTCGGCATTGAGGCTTACGGTATCGACCTGTCGGGCGACATCGGCTACCCGGAGACAACGGGACATGATGCAAACCGCAGCCAGTGGGTAAACAAGACGATTTCGCACAACTGCGTTGTTGTAAACGAATCTTCCATCCGCTCGGGTAAAGCAGCACTCAAGCCACTGCATTTTGACGCAAAGGATACGAGAGTTAAGGTCATGGACGTTGACGGAGGAAACAGCTCATACGCGGATACGGACGAATACCGCCGTACTGTAGTTATGGTAGACTATGATGACGAAATATCCTACGCAATTGACTTCTTTAAGGTTCTCGGCGGAGACGATCATCTCTATTCCTTCCATGCAAACAGCATTGAAGACCCTGAGTTTTCAGACAATCTTAAATTCATTGCTCAGAACGGCGGAAGCTACGCCGGTGAGGATGTCCCGTTCGGCAACGACCCATGGACAGACACCTCAAACGCTCATTCCCCGCTTCAGTTCCCCGACGGATATACGTGGCTTGACGATATCAAGCGCGCGGATAACCCCGGCGTAAATGAATTCTGGCTTGACTATAAGATAAAGGATTACCGCAAGAATTCAAGAAACGATAATATGGACATCCATATGCGAATGACGGCGGTGAACGACTGGGCACCGGATGAGGTAACGCTTGCAAACGGTATTTCAACGCGAAGCGGCGGTGAGCTGGAAATTATCAATCATATGGAATATATGCTCGTCCGCCGCAAGGGTGAGATGCTCAACACACTGTTTACCACGGTTATTGAACCCTACAACAAA
Organism: Oscillospiraceae bacterium; assembly: GCA_017398225.1. Lineage (GTDB taxonomy): Bacteria > Bacillota > Clostridia > Oscillospirales > JAAYXM01 > SIG480. The sequence continues at coordinate 1,218 of JAFQGO010000215.1, forward strand.
GAACGCTATATAAAGAGCATAAAGCGCGTTGACATCGAGCCGACAGGTGATGTCATGCCGGGCAAAACAGATGCCGCAAATGCAGTCCGAGTAGAGCTCGTTGACGGCAGAGTGGATTACGTTGTATACGCTCAGAATAATGATGTAACGTACAGAATAACCGATGCTGATACGGGATACACATTTGATTTCAAGGGCTTTGTAGGCGTATGGACAGTCGCGGGAGAAAACGAGAACATCTACAGCTATATCCACGACGGTGAAATGATGGGAACGGAAACGGAGAAGGTCGAAACCCGCGGCGCGGCGATTGAAGGAAAAATTCTTAACTTTGAGCGTGAGCTTTCGTTTGAGAACTGGCTTGACGTTGAATTTGACCGCGAGATAACACAGTCGGAGGCAGACACGCTTTGTGACCGTCTCCTGAACGTAGAGTTTAAGGGACACGGCAACGCGGCGTATGTAATTGAAAGCGTTGATATGAGCGATGCAACCCATGGCAGAATTAACTTCGGAAACGTTTCGCTCATAAACGGTTTTGTTGATGTTAAGGACGAGAGTAAGGGCTATACATATGACGTTGCAGTAGGCAAGAGCTTTGAAATTCCGATGTCGTATGAGGAGAACAACGAGCCGGTGTTCGATGAGATTTCAGACAGCTACACCACATCGGCGGGAAGCACCGTTACCGTGAAGCTTAATGCAACGGCGGACGACAACGGACCGGTGACGTATTCCGCAAGAACGCTTCCGCGCGGCGCAAGCTTCAATGCGGAAACTGCGACCTTCAGCTGGAAACCGACAGGAAGCCAGGTGGGCGACAGTCTTGTCGCAATCGACGCAGTTGACGAGTTTGGCAGAATAGCTACGCAGTATTTCACCATAACGGTTTACGGTTCCACAACCGGAAGTAAAAATGAACCGGACAAAACTCCAGATACACCAGCCGGCGGCGGTGGTGGAGGTGGCGGCGGTGCCGCACCGGAAACTTCCGATAAAACGGACAACGGCGAAACCGACACATCCGATGAAAGCCTTCTCCTTGAGGAGAAGGTGCCGAGCATAGGCGAGGCGGATGAGGTGGAAAATGGCGACGTTCCGCAATTTGTTGACCTTGGTAACCACGCATGGGCTTCTGATGCGATAAATTCTCTTGCAGATGATGGAATTGTAAAGGGCACGACTGCAAGAACGTATTCACCGCAGAATAACATCACCCGAGCAGACTTTGCACTGCTTCTTGTTCGCACATTCAAGCTTTCAAGCGATAATGCGGAGAATTTTGCGGATGTATCTGCAAGTGATTACTTTGCATCCGAGCTTGCGATTGCAAGAAACACCGGTATTGTCAATGGTATAGGTGATAACAAGTACGCACCACGGAATACAATAACCCGTCAGGATATGATGGTGATTGTATATAGGGCGATGCAGAAACTCAATGTAGGGTTCGGCATTTATGACGAACCGAAATACACTGACTTCACCACCGTCGCCCCCTACGCCAAAGACGCAGTCTCTGCGCTTATCGGTGCAGGAATTGTCAACGGTAAATCCGGTC
>JAFQGO010000216.1:0-6316 GCA_017398225.1 Oscillospiraceae bacterium
CCCATTTATGGGTAATAAGTAACAATTGCATGGCTGGCAGGCCAATCTAAAAACGCACTTGTGCGTTGCCAGTAGTATTAGGGCTATGCCCGAAAATGAAATACCACCCGCTATGCGGGTGGATTATTATTTTCACTTAAACGCACTTACAATCTCTTTTCGCGTACACTTTTCCGGCGAGTATCGCCATTCATCAATATGTCCGCTTGTGATAAAATAATCCGAGGGGGTTATAAGGCGTTCCGTTTTCTCACGGAACACATCAATGATGATGAGTTTGATTTTCATTTTATCGGGAAGAATGCTTTTGATAAAAACAGATACGCAGTCACCTGTTTTAACATCAGGACGGAATTCCGCAAGCCCCGAAAGGTTAGGGGAGAGCTCTATAAATATGCCGTATTCCTCAATTCCGCGCACTATCCCGCGAATAGTCTGCCCGACTTCAAAGCGTGCGGCATTTTCCTCCCATGTGCCCAAAAGCTCTCTGTGGCTCAGGAAAATTCTTGATTTGTCAAAATCCATTCCGGTCACAACAGAAAAAATTTCATCGCCGACGCGAAACCTGTTGCACGGATGCGAAATGCGCGAAACGGATATTGCCTCAATACCGATAAGTGATATATTGCCGCAGCCTATATCAACAAAGGCACCAAACGGTTCTAAATGTGTTACTCGTGCGGGTAGTATATCTCCGGAAACTGTTTTGGTCATAAGCTGTCGCAAAGCCTTTTTTTGAGCAGCGACCCTTGAAAGATAAAGGCTTATTTTTCCGTTTTCGTTATCGATTCCGCGGATAATACACGCAACCGGTTTTCCAACTCTTGAAATAACGGCGATGTCACGTGTTATACCTTCTTCAATTCCGAGCGCGGCTTCCGCTCGGGGAATTATTCCGATATGTCCGTTTAAATCAACCGTAAGATTGTGTGAAGAGTCGCACAGCAAAACCTCGCCCTCTATGATGAGTTCATTTTCCATTGCGTCGCGCAAGGCGTTTTGCGACGATATGTTTTTTAAGTTCTGCTCTGTATGTATAAGCGCGCCTTCCGGTAAAAAAACTGTATCGCTCATATTTTAAAGGTCCTCCTCGTATGGGATTTCCTTAAATGTATATGCGCGCATTGCAGAAAATATTATGCAAAAAAGCCGAAGCAGTCAACCTGCCTCGGCTTCGGAAGTATAAGGGTTATGCGTTTGCCTGATTAATGAGCTCAACAAGTGTTTTCGCGTCTGCGATAAAGCTTTCGTCAGAACCGCCGCGAACAAATTCGAGCATTGCGTGGCGGACGGTGTCATCACCCTTGAACACTGAAAAACGCTCTGCCCAGATGTCGGTTGCCTCTGAGAGAAGGAGCTGCTCTCGTCCGGTTGCAAAGGTTTTGAAATAATATACGTGAAGATTTGTAAGCTTTCCGGAAGCGTAAATCGTACGAAGTGAATGCATTTGTTTATCTTCCGGAACCTGAAGCAATGCCTGCCAGTATGTACGGAAGTTCGGCTCATTAACCTCAAGCATATAGAAAAGCTGGCTTTCGGGGAAATCGGTTATCGTGTGCGCGTGGCATTCGGTAGAAATAGTGATGCCGTATTCTGCGGCTTTTCGGCTTATCTCCTTTGCTTCAAGAATAAGAGCTTCACGGGCGTCGGGAAGAAGATATGCCGACGGGCTTCCGCCTGCCCACACCCTTATCTCGTCGGTTCCCAGTGCTTTTGCGCTCTCAAGGAACGGAACGATATCCGTGCCTGTGCCGAGACGGAAGTAAGAACCGTAGGAGGAAACCTCAAGTCCTGCATCCTCGGTCATCTTTTTAACTTCACGTGCGATGTTCACATCACCTGCGGGAACGTGAACATCGCTGCCCCATTCGATGGAATGAATCCCTGCTTTCGCGGAAATTTCAACAATTTCCTGTGGCGTCTTATTTCTGAATGTAACTGAACAAAGTCCTGCTTTAAGCATAATAAACGTCTCCAAATCTTTTGAAATTTTACCTTATATATAATAAAATATAACTGCCTGTTTGTCAATGGGGAAATGGAAAATGCCACACATTTTTTTATATTTTCTTGCGTTTTCCTTCAGAATATGTTATTATATATAAGAAATTTAAGGAGGTTGAGTTTTTTTATGAAAGAAAGAGAAAAGTTTTCATCGCGCCTCGGATTTATCCTTATTTCTGCGGGCTGTGCAATAGGTCTCGGTAATGTATGGAGGTTTCCGTATATAACAGGGCAGTACGGCGGTGCGGCATTCGTGCTTATCTATCTTCTGTTCCTTGTTATCCTCGGTCTTCCGATTATGGCAATGGAGTTTTCGGTCGGCCGTGCCAGCCGCAAAAGTGCCGCGCGCTCGTTCCATGAGCTTGAGCCCGCGGGAACAAAGTGGCATTGGTTCAGCTACCTTGCCGTTGCGGGAAATTACCTGCTTATGATGTTTTACACCGTCATTGCGGGGTGGATGATTGCATACTTCGTTAAAATGCTCCGCGGTGAGTTCGTCGGTCAGGATCCCGCTGCCGTTGAGCAGATTTTCGGAACTATGACATCCCAACCAATCACGATGATTTTCTGGATGATTGTTGCAATAGCTATTGGCTTCGGTGTCTGCGGTCTTGGACTGCAAAAGGGCGTTGAGAAAATTACAAAGTGGATGATGTCCAGCCTTTTTGTGATTATGCTTATCCTTGTTATTCGCGCGGTAACTCTTCCGGGAGCTTCGGAAGGTCTTAAGTTTTACCTGATGCCGGATTTCGGGAAAATGGCAGAAGCGGGAATAATAAATGTTGTTGCCGCTGCAATGGGACAGTCGTTCTTCACGCTCAGCATCGGTATCGGATCAATGGCGATATTTGGTAGCTACATCGACAAAAACCGCTCACTTATGGGTGAATCTGTAAGCATCCTTACGCTTGACACATCTGTTGCACTGCTTTCCGGTCTTATCATTTTCCCGGCGTGTTTCTCATTCGGCGTAAACCCCGAAAGCGGACCTAACCTTGTGTTTATCACTCTCCCGAATATCTTCAATGCAATGGTCGGCGGAAGAATTTGGGGTATCCTCTTCTTCATATTTATGTCATTCGCGGCGCTCTCTACCGTTATTGCGGTATTTGAAAACATAATTTCCTTCGGTATGGATTTATGGGGCTGGTCGCGTAAAAAGGCGGTTATCGTCAATATCGTTCTCATAACGGTTCTTTCAATTCCGTGTGCGCTTGGCTTTAACTTATGGAGTGGTATCCAGCCGCTTGGTGCCGGCTCAAACATTATGGATATTGAGGATTTCATCGTAAGTAACAATCTCCTTCCGCTCGGCTCGCTTGTGTATCTGTTCTTCTGCGTAACGCGTTACGGTTGGGGCTGGGATAACTTTATGAATGAAGTCAACGCAGGGCAGGGAATGAAGTTCCCGCGGTGGATTCGCTTCTATGTAACGTTTATCCTTCCGCTTATTGTTCTCTTTATCTTCGTTCAGGGATATGTTAGCAAGTTCTTTGGTTAGTATAAAAACACACCGCGCTGTGCATTTTTGCACAGCGCTGGCTTTATCCGAAAAACTTCTTTTTAAAAGGAATATCCTTCACGGTAAATGTTTTTCCGTTTAAGTATTCAAGCGTCCCTGCCGGCGTGCTGAACTTAAACACAAGCTTGTAAGAACACAACGCCTGATACTTCATGCCAAGGCGTTTGTTTTCAACGTTTCTTCCGTATTTCCCGTCACCGACGAGCGGGTGGCCGATGCTTGCCATATGTGCGCGTATCTGATGCGTGCGCCCTGTGATAAGCTCGCATTCTACAAGCGAAATATCACCGTTTGATTTAAGTGTCTTATATTTCGTGACCGCGGTTTTAGCGCCCGGGCACGGATTTTTTTTGACATAAACGCGGTTTTCCTTTGCATCTTTAAAGATATATCCGCGAAGTATACCTGCCGGGGGATTCGGCTTACCGAGAACAAGACAGAGATAGTATTTTGCCATTTCGCGGTTTTTTATCTTGTCGTTCATTATGCGGAGCGCCTCGGCATTCTTTGCCGCGATAACTATTCCGGATGTATTTCTGTCGATTCGGTTGCACAGCGCAGGGATAAACGAATTTTCCTCTTCGGGGTTCCATTCTCCGCGATGTGCGAGGTATGAAAGTATCTGTGCAATAAGCGTCTCTCCTCCGGCTTCGTCATCGTGGACGGATATCCCTGCAGGTTTGTTTGCGAGGAGTATATTTTCATCTTCGTACAGCACATCCGGAAATGATGCCGTGAGTTTTGGTTCCGCCTTTTTTGCGCGCGTCGATTCAAAGAACTCGTCGTTTATGTACATCGTCACGATATCGCCGGGCATAAGCTTTGCTTCTGCCTTTCCCCGCGCATTGTTTACTTTTATCCTTTTCAGTCTTATGTATTTTTGTATAAGGTTTGACGGAAGTGACGGCACCGCTTTTGCCACGAACTTATCAAGTCTCAGTCCCGCATCGTTTTGTTTTATCGTAAATTCCCGCATATTTTCCTCCGTAGCAGTAATTGATTTAATTATAGCAGAAACAGAAGAAAATTTAAAGTGTTTTTTCAGAAGCAAAATAAAATTAAAAACTCAAAAATAACCTTGCAAAATCGGTTGATATTTTTGCGCGTATATGATAAAATATTTAAATAGTATTATATGTAAATTTTGGAGGCGCAAAATATATTATGGAATTTTCAACAAGAATTTCTGCTCTTAAGCCGTCGGCTATAAGAGAAATTTTAAAAATACCGAATGATCCGGACCTCATTTCATTCGCGGCAGGAAATCCCGCACCGGACAGCTTTCCGGTAGACGAGATGAAAGCGATTGCGGCAAACATATTCGATACTTCTGCGGCAAGTGCTCTGCAGTATGGCGTAAGTGAAGGATACACACCGCTTCGTGATATAACAAAAAAGCGTATGACCGAGAAACACGGCATTATGTCTGAAAATGATGACCTTATCATAACAAGTGGAGGTCAGCAGGCAATCGAGATGACGGCAAAGATTTTCCTCAATGAAGGTGATGCTGTTATCTGTGAAGAACCGGCGTTCGTCGGTGCGCTTAACGCTTTGCGTTCATACGGTGCCCGCCTTGTCGGTGTGCCTGTTGATGATGACGGTATGGATGTAGCCGTTCTTGAGGAAAAGCTTAAAACAGAAAAAAACGTAAAGCTCATTTACACGATTCCAACGTTCCAGAACCCGACGGGAACTACGATGAGCCTTGAGCGCCGCCGCAAGGTGCTTGAGCTTGCAGAGAAGTACGACGTTATGATTCTTGAAGACAGCCCGTATTTTGAGCTTCGCTTCCGTGGTGAGAGCGTTCCGACGATAATGAGTATGGACAAAAACGGCAGGGTAATATTCTCGGGTTCATATTCAAAAATTCTTTCCCCGGGAATACGTATCGGTTTTGCGTGTGCAAGTAAAGAAATCATAAGCAAGCTCACTGTTGCAAAGCAGGTTTCCGATGTCCATACAAATCTGTTTTTCCAGATGCTTGCTGCAGAGTATCTTACAAATTGTGATATTGACGCTCATATCGCTAAAATCTGCGATATGTACCGCATAAAGGCGGATAAAATGCTTGAGTGTATGGAAAAGAAATTCTCCCCGAAAGTGAAGTTTACGCGTCCGGAGGGCGGCCTCTTTATTTCCTGTACGCTCCCTGACGGCTTTGACGGGGCTGAGCTTGCAAGCCGCGCAAAGGCCGCAAAGGTAACAGTTGTTCCGGGTGTTGCGTTTGCTACCGATGATACTAAGGTGTATCCGACCTTCCGTCTCAACTTCTCGCTTCCGTCTCTTGATGAGATTGAGCGCGGAATTGACCGTTTGGCGAAGGTTGTAAATGAATATGTCGGTTGATTTTCGGAGGTAAAAATATGGAAGTGACAGAAAAAAGACAACGCGTGTTTTCCGGTATTCAGCCCTCCGGAAACATCACTATGGGTAACTATATGGGCGCAATCACAAATTGGGTTGCGATGCAGGATTTGTATGACTGCCTTTTCTGTGTTGTTGATATGCACGCTATAACGGTGCGGCAGGACCCGAAAAAGCTTCGTGAGCAGACGCTTTCTCTCCTTGCTCTTCTTATCGGATGCGGTCTTGATCCCGAAAAGAATATAATGTATATACAGAGCCATGTTCCTCAGCATGCCGAGCTCTCGTGGATTCTTAACTGCTATACGATGTACGGAGAGCTTTCCCGTATGACGCAGTTTAAGGATAAATCCCAGAAACATGCAGATAACATAAACGCCGGTCTTTTTGATTATCCGGTTCTTATGGCTGCAGATATTCTTC
>JAFQGO010000217.1:0-3449 GCA_017398225.1 Oscillospiraceae bacterium
GCCGCACATAGGCGCGCGCTCAGGCATGCCGCACTCTTTACCGGTAAGCGTAAGCTCAAGCTCACGCGAGGCGATATTTGCATCCTCGAAAAACATCTCATAAAAGTCACCAAGACGGAAGAACAGAATGCTGTCTTTATTCTGCTCTTTAATCTGGAGATATTGCTCAATCATCGGAGAATATTTCTGCTCACTCATACCGTTACCCACTTCGTTTAAATTAATTCACCGTACATTCCCCATTTTGAGGAATCGGTAATACGTGCTTTTGTAAAAGTACCCACAAGGGAAGGCTCTCCCTTTACATAAACCGGACGGTTGCTTTCACACCTTGCAAGAAGGTTATATCCGTTCTGCTCCTCCTGAACGGCTTCAACAAGAACATCAACTTCTGCACCGAGAAGCTTTCTGCTTTTTTCTTCGGTCATGCTGTCCTGCAAATCAAAAAGGCGCTGAAAACGTGCCACCTTTTCACTGCGGGGCGTGGGATCCTCCATCTCAGCAGCAGGCGTGCCGCTTCGCTTTGAATATATAAATACAAACAAGCCGTCAAAGCCGATATCGCGCGTAAGGCGCATAGTTTCTTCAAAATCCTCATCCGTCTCACCCGGAAAGCCGACTATAACGTCACTCGTTACGGAAATGTCAGGCATTTTGCTTCTTGCATAAGAGACAAGCTCACGGTATTTCGTGCTGTCATACCGACGGTTCATAAGAGACAGTATTCTGTCACTGCCCGACTGGAACGGCAAGTGAATGTGCTTTGCAACCTTTTCGCACTTTGCCATCGTATCAAACAGGCGCGGCGTTGCATCCTTCGGGTGGCTTGTCATAAAGCGGATTCTGAAATCGCCGGGGATGTCGTTTATCATTTCTAAAAGCGAAGAAAAATCCACGTTCTCATCAAGGTCATTTCCGTATGAATTTACGTTCTGACCGAGAAGCGTTACGTCACGACAGCCCTCGCGCACCAGCGCCGCAACCTCGGCGACAACCTTTTTCGGATCACGTGAGCGCTCTCTTCCGCGGACGTAAGGCACGATACAGTAGGTGCAGAAGTTGTTGCACCCATACATTATCGAAACCCACGCCTTTGTTTTGTCCTTGCGCAATACCGGAAGCCCCTCTGCAATATATCCGTCAGACTTCTCAATATCAAACACGCGCTTTTCACCGGTCAATGCGCGGTATAAAAGCTCCGGAAAACGCGGCAGAGCGTGAACGCCGAAAACAAGCTTTACGTGCGGATAGCTCTTTTTTATCTTTTCTGCCATCTGCGGCTGCTGAACCATGCACCCGCACACCGCAATAAGGCAATTTCTTTTTCTCTTGACGTGGATAAGCTGGCCTACGTTTCCGAGCACTCTCTGCTCTGCGTGCTCACGCACGGCACAGGAGTTTATAACAATAAGGTCGGCATCATTTTCGTCAAACACCTGAGTATATCCCATTTCCATGAGAATACCGCGGATAATCTCGCTGTCCGCCTCATTCTGCTGGCAGCCGTAAGTGTCAACAAATGCGGTTGGACGCTTTCCCATATTTAAATCTGCCACAGCGCGGATATATTCCTGCTGACGGCAAAGCATTTCTTCCGGAAGCTCTTTAACATTCATAATTTTCAAAAATTCCCCATTCTTATGAATATATACATAATCATTATATATTGTACCACATCTTGTGTCTGATTTAAATACTTTTCTACAAAATTTTCAAAAAATATTTTTTATTCATTTATTGGAGAAAAGTTTTGATTATCTATTGATTTACTGTTTTGTTTTTGCTATAATACAATAAAATTCAGTTTCGAAAGAAGGACTGCTTTATGAAAACAGGTTTTTCCAAAGTATGTATTAACCCGCCCTACGGTGCACCGATATGCGGATATTATGAAGAACGTCTTGTAAAAGGAATAGCGGATGATTTATTCGTCCGCGCCGTTGCATTTGATGACGGGGATAAAAAGGCTGTTGTTATCGCAGTTGATGTGTGCGAGCTTTCACAAAAATATTTTGACTCTATGAAAGATACAGTTGCTTCTGCGTGCGACATACCACGCGAAGCGATATTTATAAACCTCTCCCACACCCATACAGGTCCCGTTATCGGAAAGGACTTTGCATCCGAGCTTCGAAGCAGCGATGCTTATGATGAATTTCTCATTACAAGCGTGCGTGATGCGGCAGTTTATGCAATTGCAGATTTAAAAGAAACAGAGATTGAAACTGCATGCAGCGAGGCAAAGGGGATTTCCTTCATCCGCCGCTACCGTATGCGCGACGGCTCAGTCGCAACAAACCCCGGTGTCGGCAATCCCGATATTGACCACGCACTCGGTTCTCCGAACGAAACGGTTAAGCTTGTAAAGCTCGTGCGTAGCGGTGCAGATGATATATTAATTGTAAATTTCGGCACGCATCCGGATTCCGTCGGCGGTGAATTTATCAGTGCAGACTTCCCCGGTTATGTCTGCTCCACCCTTGAATCGGCTCTTCCCGGAACAAAATGTATGTTCCTCCAGGGCTTCCAGGGCGATGTAAACCACGTCAATCCCGCGCTGTCTGCGGGCGAGCGCGCAATATCGGTTATCGACTTTGACAGCGTTCCGCGAAGCCTTGAGCTCGCACGTCATATGGGTAGAATAATCGCAGGGGCAGTTCTTTCTATCTACTCAATTACAGAAAGGATAAATGCCGATAAAATTTCATATGCTTTTTCAAGAGTTGATCTTCCCTCACATCAGGAAAACGACAAGCTTGAAGAAGCAAAAAGAATCTGGACCCTTCACGAAAACGGACGTGATGACGAGCTTCCGTATAAGGAAATGGAGCTTACAACCGTAGTTGCGGAAGCAAAGAGAATTGTAAAACTCCAAAACGGTCCGGAGTCTTTCCCGTTTTATCTCTCTGCCATCAAAATCGGCGAGCTTGTTTTTGCCGGAATCGGCGGTGAACCGTTTACCGAGATAGGAAACAGAATTGCGGCAGCATCTCCGTTTAAGGAAACAGTTCTTTGCTGTCTTACAAACACCGCAGGGGGATATATCCCGACAACTCAGGCATATAACGAGGGAGGATACGAGGCAAGAAGCTCTTCCCTTGCCCCCGGCGGCGATGATATCATCGTTGAAGGTATGACAAAGCTTTTTGATGAGCTTAAGTAAATAAAATAGCTTTAAAGCTGTGACAGAAAATTTCCGTCACAGCTTTTTGCATAATTTATTTTTTAACTCGCTCCGCTTGTGATAAGCTCACCGCACAGCCTGCACGCACTTTGAGAATATTCCTTCAGCATCTCATTCGGTACGGTAAGCGCATTTGCCGGAATCACGCAAGAATTATTCTGCATGGCAAGCTCCAGCGCAAGAAACGTATCCGAAAGAAAAACTATGTTATCAAGTATTTTTTCCAACTCAACTAAATTGTCCATATCATTCTCCTATCAAAAAA
>JAFQGO010000218.1:0-4219 GCA_017398225.1 Oscillospiraceae bacterium
CTCCACGATGCGCTCCTGTATGCGCTCGAAATAATGGAAGGTCTGGGGAACACCCACCACCGTGCCGCTGAGACGTACCGGGTGGATGGTCACCGAGGCCGAAGGAGCCATAAAGCTTCGCTGTGCGGCCACAGCCAGAGGCACGCCGATGGAATGCCCGCCGCCGAGAATGAGACTGGCGGTGGGCTTTTTCATGGAGGCGATGAGTTCGGCAATGGCGAGCCCGGCCTCCACATCGCCGCCCACGGTGTTGAGGAGGATCAGCAGGGCGTCTACCTCATCGGATTCCTCCACAGATACCGCAGTTCTTCTGTAGATGTCGGTTGTTTTATACACCCCGGGAGCTTCAACATCAATAACTCCAACCTTACCGTTGCTGTCATAATGGAGAGGTGTGCCGTCGTATAACATATCCTGATATTCATCATCAACAACAACAGTGTTATGAGCAAGCGTGTTTTTTATCCACTGCCAGCGGTTTTCATCGTAGCTTGTTGCCTCAGGATATCCGAGATCCGGCATGAAGTTAAAGCCGTAAGCATCTATACCAAGCTGGAGCATATCGCGGTGCGCGTGAGAGCTGTCCGTTCTTCCGTAATACATCCATGTATCACCGCGGAAGTCTGCTCCCGCAGAACCCGTGGACTTCAGTGCCTCGCCCCTTCTCAGCACAGCAAGCCCGAAGCCTGTCATATTTTCGCTTTCAAACTCAAGCTCGCCGTGTTCTTCGATAATATCTTCTATTTCCTTTGCAAGGTTTGCATTATCGGAGAAAATATCGATATAAATATTGTCAAGGTTACCTTTTTTTGTGTAATAAATGTTCTTTGCAAGCTGAATTCTGTTTTCATCATCCTCATCAAGCAAATCAAATGCCTGAATAGCTTCGGGCGAGGTGTCACTGAGTCCCTTTGAGGCAGTGCCGCCACCATCTCCGAGCTGGAGCGTGTAGCCGTTGCCCATGGTTTCACGTATTACGGAATTAAACATTTTAATATATTTCGGATTCTCCATAAGATTTATATCGCTGCTCTTTCCGTAACGTGCAAGCAATGCTGCAATCGTAATCGTTTCCGTCGGCCAGATGCTGTTGTATCCGCTTCCGACCTCATTTCCAAAGCCGTCGCGGTCAACGTCAATAATATACTTTGAAAGCAGCTCACCGCCGGTGTTTTTAATATATGTCGTGTAAGTCTGCGCCGGATAAATCGGATCGGTAACCTTTGTTGTTGACGATGAGCTTGCAGCGCACAACCAATCAAACATCTCTTCGGTTTCCGGATATGTATCAAGCGCAACTGCGGCAAGTGCTCCCGAGAGCTGATGAGAACCGAAATTTCCGTTTATCCTTCGCGTATATACCGCATTCATAGCTTCGCGGAGAAGTCCGTTTTCAATATTTTCGCGAATGAGCTCGCCGGAGGTTTTCGGATTTTCCGTTCTGTTTTCCGCAGCTTTTTCCGAAAGATAGCTTATAACCCACGGATCATCCATCATCGGATAGAATGCATCATACGCCTTCACCATCGCATCGGAAATGTTGGCTTCCCAGATGCTTCCCACAACCTTTCCCGCATTGCTTGAGCCGTGAGAGTTATGATACGAAAGGCTTGTTTTTGTCAGATCAAACGACGGGTATAAGTCTGCAAAGCGGTCGAGAATAATTATTCCTGCTCTTGCATATTTCACATCGCCGGTATAGAGATATGCGTCGCGCAGATTTGAAATCACACGATAATAGCTTTCATTTACCGATGCGCTGTCTGTAATCACGTAAACAAAATGTGTATAGACTGCTATCGGCGCCCATTTCGGATTTGATGACACCTTCTCACTTGAGCCGGGAACACCGTCACGAGGCGACCAGCCAAAGCCGTCATCAACCATCCATGTGCTGTCTTTATCCTCATAAAGCTCGTTATAAAGATAGCCTTCCTTATTTCCTACTCCGTAATATGCCTTCCACTGCTCACCGCCGTGTTCGCCCGGAGTTTCCAAAGTTTGATCTCCGAAAAGCTCGTGATGCTTTTCATATGCCTGCTCGCGTGAGAAAACTCCCGTTGCTTTGTCTACGCCCAACTCATAGAAGCTTCCGAAATCGTTGCTTGGGAAGAGGCGCTTGCAATCGGGGCACTGCACCTTCCACGGACGCGAGACCGGGCTTACTCCCCACGCGTACGAGCCGTGGTCACTACGGATATCAACGCCGCAATACGGACAGCTGTATTTCATTCCCACAGTGGTATCCGTGGTGTTCGTAGGCGCATTTCTTGTGCTGATTGTGTAGCTTCGCGGAATCCCTTCGCCCGGCATAAGCTCATAAAAGATATCATATTTATCCGCCCAGGAATCAGCCTTTGCCACTGCTGCGTTGCGGAGACTTTTTGCCCAATCGTATTTTTTTACATTAGCGAGTGCATTTTCACGCATCTCATAAGTATAAATTGTCGGTTCTGTTTTTCCTGAGCCGGAAACAATCTTTGCAACACACTCAAAGGTATTGCCCTCAATATTTGCAGATACCTTCACATCAACCGTTCCCCTGGTGATAAAATGTGCATATCCGTCAGCATCGACAGAAGCTATTCCCACCGTGAGCGGCTCATAGCTAAGAAGACTTCCGGTAAGATCAACAGTATTTCCGTCGTTTTGAATTCCGGTAACGATGATTCGTGAACCGTCAGCATCCGATGCCAAAACAACCGCATCCTCTGTTTTCGCCGTGATTGAGGTAATTTTCACGGTATTTACGCTTACTGTTTTTGAAACAGGCGTGGTTGCGCCGTTGAAGGTGAGATTTGCAGTTATCGTTACCTCGCCCTCGCTCAGTGCCCGGAATACGCCGTCTTCAACCGTTGCAACATTCGTGTCAGAGCTTTCGTATGACACGGCAGTTATGTCGCGCTCCGAAATTTCACTGCCATCTGACAAAAATGCACGTGCTGTAAGCTTCTTTTCTCCTCCGACGAAGTAAAGAGTGTCTTCGTCAAGGTTCAGCTCAACTCTTTCAAGAACGTTTGAATTTACGGTTATTTCCGTTTCTCCCGAAACCTGCTTTCCGTCAATCATTCCTGTTGTCAAAAGCTTTGCCGTTCCCGGCTTTAATGCCTTAAAGCTTCCGTCCGAAACAGAAATTATGCTATCATCGGAAGAGGTTACCGTAAATTCCGACTCAACAGTTCCGTCACCGGATATAAGCGGAGCATAAAATCCCGCTCCGTTTTCCCACTTAAGCTTTACCTTATATTCCCCGCTTTCCCCCGCCGCGAGGTTGTCTCTTGTCGCTTCGATTTCAGGATTTTTCGCGCCACTGAGTTCTCCTTTTCCGATAAAGCTCACACCGCGCAGATAACGCCTTGAATTACTTCCGCCGGTTTTTCCGCCGTTCTTTATAAGCAGTGTGTGTGTTCCTTTTTTCAGCTCAATGGGGCGCGCAAGAGTTTCAACCGCGGTATAATGGTCTCCGGGGTCAGCATACCCGTCAAATTCGCCGACATATTTCCCGTCAACATAGAACTTTGCAAGACCGACGGTATTTCTCATCATCGCACTGAGCTTTATGTCATAATAGCCGTCTGCCGCTGTAGTGAAATCAACCGCAAAATTCCCCGAGTCGTTCACCAAATACAGATAATCAACACTTCCCTGAATTCTGGCAGAGGAGGTGTCCCCGGCAATAAGCTCGGGGTCGGTAAGCTCTGTATTTATCGTCCAGTTTATGCCGTGGGTATCCTTTGAAAAATAGCCGTTGCTGACCGCACCTGTATCGGAGGTTGCCGACACGGTTGTTGTACGCGCGGTTGTGTCGTTAAAGTATATCTCAAAGCCCGGAACTATGGGATTTTCCGAAACCGCAAGATTAAGCGTTTTTGAAAGCGAAACATCACCGAGAGCTACCGTTACGGTTACTGCAAATTCACCACAGCTTACCGGAGTTATAACGCCCGTTTCCGAAACTGTTGCTCTCTCTTCATCGGAGCTTTTATATGTGATTTCCGCTCCGTTGAGGTCTGCCGGAAATCCGCCGGTCATCATCCCTGTGACTTCAAGCTTCATTCCGTCCGTATCTTCAAGAAGAACATATGCATTCTCCGTGCTTACATCAATTTTTTCAAGCTCAAGCTCGTCTACCGGAGTGAGGGTGAAAGAGGTTATGTCTGTTTTTGCTCGAGCTTTACTCCCGGTGCCATCTGCCGCCCACGACGAATTTACTCCGTCA
>JAFQGO010000219.1:0-2941 GCA_017398225.1 Oscillospiraceae bacterium
ACTCCCTTCGGGAAAGATAATCCCGAAGGGAGTCAGACTGTCGAAAAAGTCCAGCGAAAGCTGGGCTTTTTCTTCGTTTGTTATAGAGATTTTTTCTTTTTATTATTTTTAATTCTTTCACGTTAACTCTTTACCCAACTATTGACAAAGAGCCGTTTTTCGTTGTGTTTGTTATTGATATATATAGGATATAGAGCATGGAATCGACACATCTGTAAGGATTCCGTGTTTTTTGTTTTTCGCGTAAGTTTCACACCACACTGTTCTTTTTTCTGTATTCCGTCGGTGTAGTTCCTATGCATTTTTTGAATGCGCGTGAAAATGAAATAGGGTCATAACGTACGGATGCAGCTATGGATTTTATCGGCGTACCGGAATTTTTCAGAAGAGAGCATGCCATACGCATACGCGTCTGCATGATAAATTCCTGAATAGATATATCGAGAGTATTATTAAAGAGTGTGTAAAGATAGCTTCGGTTAAGACCAACGTGTTTAGCTACCTCATCAACGTTTATATCGTAGTTGTAATTAGCTTCTATATATTTTATTGCGCGGTTTATGTAATCCTGTTGCGTAGGGAGCTTTTGCGTTTTGTCTGATTGTACGGCGTAAACAGTCATAAGCTCGGAGAGCAGAACCTGGAAAAAGCCTCGTCTTTTCATACGGCGTGCCAAGGAATCGGACGAGCTTCCGTATGAGATAACTTCCGGTATTATGGGAGAGTCAGGCTTGTCTATGCTTATTTCAATATGAGTGGTCAGGAGATTGATTATCCGGTCAAGAAGCTCGACGCAGCTTTTGGGAACTTCATAAGGAAAAACAAAATTGTTTTCCGAAAAACCGATGGCGGAGAAATATTCTTTGAGCATAGAGCCTTTCAAGGTTATATATAAGCTGGAGGTCGAAGGGGAAGTGAAAAATTTCCGTGCATTGGCAAGAGGAGGAATAACGAACAGCATTCCTTCTTTGATTTCAAACAGACGGTTATTTATATGCAGTTCAAAGTTGCCTTTTGTGCAGTAGTGAAAATCGTAAAAATCATGGACGTAGGGGCCGAAATTAAATCCTTCGGGGATAGAAAGCTCTTTTCCGCCGAAAAAAATGTTCAAATCGTCGTTGTTGAGCTCTGTTTTCTCATAATATTCCGTGTTTGGCATAAATTTCATAAAATCACCTCTGATATAACATTCGGTTTAGTTATTCTAACATAGTATCATTGAAAATGCAAGAGGTTTATGATTAAATATAAATAGAAAAATTTTGCTTGTAGAGGAGAGAGCATAATGAATGAAAGAAAGGTAAAGTTTGGAGTTGTGGGTCTCAGTGTAATGGGAATGTTTCACGCTGAGGCTATTCACAGAAGCTCAAAAATGGAGCTTGTGGCAGTTTGTGATAAGCTTCCTGAGCGCGTTGAAAATGCGTTTAAGGTCACGAGCGTAAAAAAAGGCTATGCCGACTGGCACGAGCTTATTGCAGACCCGGAAATTGAGGCGGTTGTGCTTTGTGTTCCCGACCAGCTGCATGTTGAAATGACAGTTGCGGCACTTGAGGCAGGAAAAGATGTTCTTTGCGAGAAGCCGATGGCATTGACTGTTGAGGAGTGCGAAGAGATGCGTGCGGCTGAAAAACGCACAGGAAAGCGCCTTATGATTGGTCAGATATGCCGTCATACGCCGGCATTCAAAATGACACGTGAGCTTATAGAGCAGGGCGAAATCGGGGAACTGTATTATGTCGAAAGTGAATATGCTCACGATTATCTTGAATCAAGAGGCGTTGACAGCTGGCGCGTTGACTCGCGCCGTGAGCCGTACATCGGCGGCGGTTGCCATGCGGTTGACCTGCTTCGCTGGATTGCGGGTGATCCGTATGAAATCAGCGCATTTGCAAACCACAAATGCCTTACGGAATGGCCGGTTAATGACTGCGTTGTTTCCATTCTCAGATTCCCGAACGATGTTATCGGCAAGGTTTTTGTATCAATAGGGTGCAAGCGCGACTATACAATGCGCTCATGCTTCTATGGAACAAAGGGAACCATTATCTGCGATAACACAAGCCCGTACATAACTATATACAAGGAAACCCTTACAGGCAAGGATTCTTTGTTCAAAAGTGCAGAGCAGACGCATTCCACACCGATAAGGCTTGCAGTTGAGATTGCAAACCACAACACGGGCGGTGAGCTTGAAAGCTTCGCCGATTGCATAGTGAACAACACTCCTGTCCCGACAACTTCTCATGACGGAGAATGCACCGTTGCAGTATGCGTTGCGGCGACGGAATCTGCAAAGACAGGAAAAACGGTTGAGATAAAATATCCGGAAAAATAAAAGGAGAGTGTATTACAATGAAAAGATTATTATCAGTTATTCTCGCAGTATCAATGCTTCTTGCACTTCTTCCCGCAATGACGGTTTCTGCCGTGGAAAATCCGATAACGTATACATATGATTTCAGAAGCACGGCGACTAATGGCATAGTCGGTGTTCCGACGATCGACGATTACAGCAAAACAACATCGCAGGGCAAATGGATGTACTATGGTATGAGCGATGACCTTGCGGCATTGTATCAGACAAGCTACGGTTATAACAGAACCATGACCTACGGCTTTCAGGTTCAGACAACGGCAGTCGGTATGTACACTCAGGTAAAGCTCAGCGTTCCGAAAAACGGAACATACATCCCGACGCTTACTTATTATAACAACAATGCGGCTTCGGAAGACGTTGAAGTTTTCCTTGCACCGGTCTCTGCAACTGACAAGTTTGCGGCACAATATAAGCTCGGAAACGTCAATCAACGTGGGGTTGCGGCAAATAATGAAGGAACAGTTTCTTTTAATGCCATAACAACAACAGAAACAGAATATGTTCTTTCCTTCAGAATCGGAACACACGTCGGAAACATTGCTCCTGCGCAGTTTGAACTCAAGG
>JAFQGO010000220.1:0-15331 GCA_017398225.1 Oscillospiraceae bacterium
CTCCGCTTTTTTCCTCGGTCACATTTCCGAAAAATGATACAGCGGCTTTTTTCATATCCGTTTTTCTCTGCAATACAGCCGGACGGATTCCTACTGAATCGAGCGGAACAAGCGTCTCATCCACATCTATCCCCTGTGCAGAAAGAATGCTGCAGACATCCGCACGCAAAGCCATTTCATCTTTTCTCACTCCATTATCGCGCGATATGTATACCACAAGAAGGAACACATCCACAGCAAGAAGCAAAGCGATAAGAATTGTTTTAGCTCTCGACCAGTTCATTTTCATTCTCCTTTTCGGACAGGATAAACCACGACGGAGAAAGCGTTGCGTTTCCGCCATCGGCATACCGCAAGCTTACGTCGCCTTTCTTTCCCATTCCGGAAACCGCCGCAGCGACAAGCCTCAAATTCAGAACATCTGCACTTTGAGAGGTTATATCATATCCCCGCAGATTTGCCCTGACATCACTTATCATCTCACCGCGAAAGCTAACCCTCATAAAATAAGTGCCGGAATTCATATCTACCGGAATTCCGTTAATATGTCTCCCGAAAATCACTTCGGCCTCATTGCCGTTTTCCAAAGCCGATATAAGATATATGCCTCCTGCTCCCGGGAGCTTTGAAGCAAGGGTTGCCGCAATTTTACGCGCTGCCTCAGTTTTTTCAAAAAGGAGAGCGCGCTCGCCCTTATGCTCTACGCTTATTCCTATTGTCTCATCGGCTTCCTCGCGCGGATCCGTATATGACACAAGCCCTGCGGGTGATATTTTCATCGTTACCATATCGGCAATATATACCTGCGTGCCGTCCGCCTCCGAATATGTTCCGGGCGAAACATCCCCCAGGGAAAACGCAGCAAGACAGCCATCCGTAACAGAAGCGGAAAACGTCGCATATGTGTTATATGCAGAAATTACGGCAGGCTTTGACGAAGCGGAAGCAATCACCGTTTCCCGGTTTATTGCCTCAAAGTCCTTCACCTCGCTGTTACTGGCAAGAACGGCATCCACTGCATTTACACCCGCAGCAATTGACATCAGCTCCTCTGAAGAAACAGAGGTGTTCACCGAATACACTTCATCCTCATTCGGGTTTTTGACATATAATTTTACATTTCTTTCATCTGCAGAGAGCAGATAATACCTTCCGGAATATAAATTATCTTCAACATCTGCACCGAGCCACGTACAAATTGCCCCTGTCGGAATATTTCCGAAATAGTCGAGCAAAACGCCATTCCCGGAAAGCTTTTCTTCCCACACTTTGGCATCTGCAGCCTTCATATCACCGTGAAAATCGAATACCCGCGCAAGAAGCGGACGCAAAGACGTGTATATCGCATCCGTCCTTTCACTTTCATAAACAGATGCACGGGAGAATCCGTCCCCTTTTACATAAATGCTCATAGGCCGTATTCCGAACACGTCAAGATCTGTGCCCTCACCCTCGCCGGAAGTATTAAAGCTCATATCTATGCCGAACAGATTGTCTGTTCCGACAGTTTCAAACGGGCTGTCAAAAAACCATACGGTATAAGTAAGATAAAGCATTCCCACAAGCAAAAGGCATATGAACACATTTTTTATTCTTTCCCTCGTCGTGCTCATTATTCTTCCACCTTACCTTCCTTTGGAAGGGTTACAGACGCTGTTGTGCCTTTTCCGTAAACACTTTCTATCTTTATTTCTCCGCCGTGGTGCTCTGCAATTTCCTTTGCAATGGCAAGCCCGAGACCTGTGCCGCCCATTTCGCGGCTTCGTGCCTTATCAACGCGGTAAAACCTCTCAAACAGACGCGGAATATCCTTTTCCGGAATGCCTATTCCGTTATCTTTTACGGTTATCTTTATGAAGTCATCATAATTTTCTGCAGAAAAATCTATCTTTCCGTCCTTACCCGTATACTTTACGGCATTTGAAAGAAGGTTTATAAACACCTGCTCTATACGTTCGCGGTCACCATAAAAATCAGGAAGCGACGCATCTACCGAAAGCGTAAGCTTGTGACCGCAACGGCGTGCCTCCATTTCCATTGCGCGGTAAGCATTTTCAACGCTTTTACGCATGGAAAAGGTTTCGTGCTTCCAGTCCATTTTCGCACTGTCAAGGCGAGACAGTGTCAGGAGATCCTTCACTATTCTCGTCATTCTATCCGTTTCGTTGAGAATAACATCAAAGAAGCGCTCCCGCATCTCCGGCGGTGCATCCGGTGCTTCCGCAAGAGTCTCTGTATAGCTCTTAACGTTTGTCAGCGGCGTGCGAAGCTCATGGGATACATTTGCAACAAACTCGCGCCGTGAGTTTTCAAGCTTTGCTGCTGTTGTGAAGTCGTGAATAATGGCAATAACGCCACCCGCTTCCTCCGCCTCGGTCCCGAAGCGCGCGAAGCTGACCTTCAGGGTTTTTTCACCGGTTTCCATATTATATTCCTCAAAGCTTCCGTCCATACCGGAAAGTGATGAAAAATCCACGCCGAGATCCTTAAAGATTTCTGCATAAGTCTTATCCTTTTCCGTATCAAAGGACAGCATTTCAACAGCCGCCGGATTATAGTGAATCAACGTCCCGTCACCGGAAAACGCAGTAACTCCGTCTGTCATATAAAGGAAGAGCGTGTCAAGCTTATTGCGCTCATCCTCCACCTTTGCAAGTGTTGCATTGAGTGCTGCTGCCATGTCATTAAAAGTTTCGGTAAGCGTTCCTATCTCATCATTTGACTCGACGGCAAGCTCATACTCCAGTTCACCCATTGAAAGCTTTTTTGCACCCTTGGTTATGTTTTCAATCGGTGTTGTTATTGTTTTTGCGAAGAAAAAGCTTAAAATCACCGCGAAAAGAAGTGCAAAAACCATCGTTCGCAGAATAATCATAAACATTGACGCCGTAAGGCGCTGTTGATCCTGCTTTGTGTCCTTTATATAAACAATGTATTTTACTTCATCATCCACAACTATCGGATTTGCGCGGTCGATATATCCGCTTGATATTCTCTTTTCCTGACCGATTTTTCCGCCGAGTGCAGAAATGATTGCAGGCGTTCTCACAACCTCGTCATCATTTGAACCGAAAAGCGTTTGCCCCGTTTTTCCGTCGAGTATGTAATAATTACGGTATCCGCTTATTCTCATCGAAGATGAATATGCCTCAAGCGCCAGAGAGAGCCTTTCCGCCCCGTTTTCCGCCCTCGCTTCGTTTTTGAGTACAGCAAATACCTCGGCGTTGAAAACCGAGTTCATCTGCTCTGTGAAATCGTCAAAATAGTATACCGAAACCTGATTGAGCATAAAGGTCCCGACAATTACCATTACAGAAACAATAAGCAGCACGAGCACAAGCACGAGCCTCATCTGAAGCGAACGCATACCGCAAGAACACTCCCTCTCCGGTCAGAATATTATCAATCAGAAAACATATAACCAGCACCGCGGCGCGTCACTATGCGCATCGGATTTGCCGGATCGTCCTCAAGCTTTTCACGAAGACGGCGCACCGTAACGTCAACCGTGCGAAGGTCTCCGTAATAGTCATACTTCCACACATGTTCCATAAGCTCCTCACGCGAAAAAACCTGATTCGGCTGTGTTGCGAGAAACTTTATAAGATCAAACTCACGCGGAGTAAGCTCAAGCTTTTCTCCGTTTTTCTTTACGTCAAGGCTCTTTAAATTTATCACAATATTACCGAACACAAGGCGGTTTTCATCGCCCGTATCCTCCGTTCCCGCCGGGGAAACGGTGCTTCTTCTTACATTTGCCTTTATTCTCGCCATCAGCTCACGCATTGAAAACGGCTTTGTTATATAATCATCCGCCCCAAGCTCAAGTCCGAGAATTTTGTCAACCTCTTCTTCGCGCGCCGTAAGCATAATGATCGGCACATTAGAGGTCTTTCTCACTGCCTTGCATACCTCAAAGCCGTCAAGCTTCGGCAACATAACATCAAGAAGAATAAGGTCTGGTTTGTCCTCCAGCGCATGGGAAAGCCCATCCTCACCGTCGTATGCGCAAACTACGGTGTAGCCTTCCTTTTTCAAATTAAAGTCAAGAATATCGGCAATTGCCTTTTCATCCTCGACAACAAGAATTTTCTTATCCATATCGTTATCCTCCCAAACGACTGATTTTTATTATAATCCGAGCAGTCTCGCTGCACGCAAAATAAGCACAGCGGTCTTTGCATCGTCTATTCTCCCCTCATCGCACATTGAAAGCGCATCGGTGAGCTTGATTTTTTTAATTTGCAAAAATTCTCCCTCGTCCGGATGCGCCTCCCCCTCGTGAAGCCCTGTTGCAAGATACAAATGTATCCTTTCCGTCATGCATCCCGGCGACGGATAAACAAAACCGAGATATTTCATTTCGTCCGCGGTATATCCGGTTTCCTCGCTAAGCTCACGCACTCCGCAGTCAAAATGCGGCTCATCACCGTCCACCTTGCCGGCAGGAGCTTCAAGTATTTCAAGTTCAAACGGATAACGGTACTGCGAAACGAGAATTATTTCACCGTTATCAGTAACCGGAAGTACCGCCACTCCATCGCAATGCTCACAAACCTCACGGGTTGTTTTCCTCCCGCAAAGCTCTACCTCATCCTCGCGGATGTTCATTATTTTGCCTTTGAAATGATATTTTTGTCTTAATGTTTTTTCTATATTGGTCATATTTATAATCCCTCTGCTGCACGGCGCAGAAGATTGAAGGCTTCCTGTGCAGCGCGTTCCTTTGCAAGCTCTCTTCCGCGCGGCTGATAAATTTTTGAACATACCGTCACGCCCTTTACGGTTACTGCAACATAAACTGTTCCACCCGGGTTCTTTTCGTCTCCGGAGTTCGGATCTGCATAGCCTGTAACGCCGATACCTGCATCTGTTCCGAATTTTTCGCACGCAGCGGCTGACAGTGCCCGCGCGCATTCCTCACTCACAGCACCGTATGTGCCGAGAAGCTCGCTCTCTATTCCAAGAACTTTCATCTTTATATCGTTTGTGTATGCGCACACCCCACCGTAGAACACCTCGGACGAGCCGGGAATATCGGTAATAAGCTTTGCACACAGCCCGCCGGTGCACGACTCTGCAGTTGCAAGGGTGAGCCTTTTCTCACGGAGGATTTCAAATGCCGCAGCATGAAGTGACGGAATATCAACACCGTACACAACATCACCTAAAATCTCTTCAACCCTCTCTATAACAGGGCGTGTTATTGCATCTGCCTCTTCTTCCGTTTTTGCCTTTCCGGTAACACGCAAAAGCACCTCGCCATCCTTTGCATATGGCGCGAGAGTCGGGTTCGTCATCGTTTCGGCAAACGAGCTTATCCTGCTCTCAACCTCACTCTCTCCCATTCCGTAAATATGAATACCATGGGAAACGAGGTGTGCATCGGAAAGCTTTTTAAGATACGGCACCATACGGTATTTCACCATAGGAATACACTCGCGCGGAGGACCCGGAAGCATAATCAGAATTTTCCCGCCATCCTCTATTGCACATCCCGGTGCTGTTCCCCAGTCATTTTCGAGCACTGTGCAGCCTTTCGGAAGATACGCCTGACGTGCATTGTTGTCCGTCATTTTGCGTCCGAGCTTTGTAAAATATCCCTTAATTCTTTCAAGAGAAGCTTCATGAAGCACGAGCTGCTTGCCAAAAGCTTCTGCCGCAACCTGCTTTGTAAGGTCATCAAAAGTGGGGCCAAGCCCGCCTGTGGTTATAATAATATCCGCGCGCTCCTTCGCGATAAGGATGCACTTTTTAAGTCTCTCGGGGTTATCGCCCACGACCGTCTGGTAATATGCATTTATGCCAAGCTCAGACAACGCCTGAGCAACGGTTACGGCATCTGTGTTTGTGATCTCGCCAAGAAGTATTTCAGTTCCGACGGCGATTATTTCAGCTGACAAACTCAATTTTCTGCCTTCTCTCTATATGATTTCAATGTTTTCTATCGCCTCACGGCAAAGGGCATCAAACGGAAGCTTTTTCTCCTCTTCAAGGATATTTTCAAGCTTCGGCTTTGTTCGCGGATGCTTCGGCGTAAATACCGTACAGCAATCCTCGTAAGGAAGTATTGACGTTTCAAACGTGTTTATTCTGCGTGCAATACCAACAATTTCCTCTTTATCCATACCGATTACCGGACGGAGCACGGGAAGAGATATTCCGTTTTCGGTAACGCCGAGAGCCTCCATCGTCTGGCTTGCAACCTGACCGAGGCTTTCACCGGTAATGAGCGCCCCGCAATTATTCGCACGAGCAACCTGCTCTGCAATCTGCATCATAAACCGGCGCATAATAAGGGTGAAATACTCTTCCTTGCAATTTGCGCGGATCTCTTCCTGAATTTTAGTAAACGGAACCATTGCAATTTTTATATTTCCCGCATATTTTCCGACAAGGCGTGCAAGCTCGATAACCTTTTCCTTTGCCCGTTCGGAGGTGTACGGATACGAGAAGAAGTGGATTCCGAAAAGCTCCACGCCGCGCTTTGCCATCATATATGCGGCAACAGGGCTGTCAATTCCGCCAGATAAAAGAATTGCGGCGCGTCCGTTGATTCCGACAGGAAGCCCGCCCGCACCCGGAATCGGATTTGCATGGACGTATGCGGCGCGGTCGCGGATTTCAACCTTGACTAAAACTTCCGGATTTTTTACATCTACTTCTATATTTTCAAATTCATCGTGAAGTGCCGAGCCTACCTCAAAGCAAATCTCCGGTGATTTTTTCGGAAACGACTTATCCGAGCGCTTTGCCTCCACCTTAAAGGTTTTTGCATTACTCAGCGTATCGCGGAGATACTCCTTTGAAACGGAAATTATTTTGTCAATATCCTTTTCGACCTCTGCCGCACGGGAAATATTTACGATACCGAACACGCGCTTTGCCTCATCAAGCGCCGCATCCATATCGCAGTCGTCGCTCTGCGGTTCAACATAAATAGTAGACTGCATACAGTATATTTTAAACTCCCCGCAGTTTCTTATTCTCCACGCAAGGTTCTTCATAAGCCTTTTTTCAAAGTTCCCGCGGTTAAGTCCTTTAAGTACAAGCTCTCCAAGCTTTAAAAGCAATATCTCTTTCACGTTATGCGCACCTTTCAATCATTTATAACTATACATTATAATTATACATCATTTATCAGAAATAAACAATACCGCGAAAGGGAAAAATTTATTTTTATTCCTTTATATCAAATGTTGACATTTGTGAGTTTATGTGGTATTATGTGGAATATGGAGTTGATGTATTGATGCTTGCAAATGAAAGACATTCAAAAATCCGTGCCGCACTTA
Source organism: Oscillospiraceae bacterium (assembly GCA_017398225.1). Classification (GTDB taxonomy): domain Bacteria; phylum Bacillota; class Clostridia; order Oscillospirales; family JAAYXM01; genus SIG480. The sequence continues at coordinate 7,296 of JAFQGO010000220.1, forward strand.
CAAAAACCGGCGCGGTTACCGTTGCCGAGCTTGCAAAAGCTTTCGGTGTTTCTGACGAAACCGTGCGCCGCGACCTTCTCGCGCTTGAGCGCGAAGGCATTCTTTCCCGCGTACACGGTGGCGCAATTGCGGTGGCTACGATCAAACCCGCAGGTGAGTTTTCCGTCCGCATTGACGAACATCGCCGCGAGAAAAATGAACTTTCTCAACTTGCCGCAGAGCTTATCGAAGAAGGCGACATCATCGCTGTTGATGCCGGAACTACCGCACTTGAATTCGCCGATGTGATAAAAGATAAATTCAAAAATCTCACTGTCATTACCCATTCGCTCGGTGTTTTCAACATCCTTTCCCACGCAGAGACAATACAGACCGTTCTTGTCGGCGGAAACTACGACAAAGGAGAAGATGCATTCTGGGGGCATCTCACCGCACAGAACCTGCGTTCGCTCCACGTTGCAAAAGCCTTTATTTTCCCCACGGGCATTTCACTCTCGTGTGGAATTTCGGATTTCCATTTAAAGCTTGCCGATGTTCAGCACACGCTCCTTTCCATCGCAGACAAAATCATTGTTCTTGCCGACAGCTCAAAGTTTGAAAAAACATCGCTGTGTAAGCTTTGCGATTTAAAACCCGAACACATCTACGTCACGGACAAAAACCTGCCCGATACAGTTTACGACCTGTATCGCGAAAACAACATTACACTTTTGAAAGGAAATCAATGATATGAACGCATCAATGACAAAAAAGAGGACTAATCTTTTAATTTTCCTCTTCTCTGTAATGTATTTCACAAGCTATATCTCCCGCATAAACTTTGGTGCAGTTCTCCTTGAAATGGTGCGCGCAGAGGGATTTTTAAAAAGCGATGTTTCTCTTGCCGTAACCGCAAGCTTTATAACCTACGGCGCAGGTCAGCTCGTCAGCGGATATATGGGCGACCGCATAAATCCGAAGCTACTTATGCTTGGCGGGCTTTTGCTCACAGCGCTTATGAATCTTTGTATTCCTTTCTGCCCCACGCCCGGAATGATGGTCGGCATATGGGCAGTAAACGGATTTGCACAAAGCTTTATGTGGCCGCCACTTGTGAAAATTATGACCGGACTTTTCGATGATGAAACCTACCGCATCGCAACGGTGCGCGTATCGTGGGGAAGCTCAATCGGAACGATCGCCGTTTATCTTCTCTCCCCGCTGTTTATCTCAACAGTTGGCTGGAGAGGGATGTTCTTTTTCTCCTTTGGGATGTGCATTATAATGGCTTTTGTCTGGATGCTTGCGCTTCGTAATACCGATACTTCCGTTTCTGCGAAATCAAACAGCGCAGAAGCCTCGTCCGAAAGAAAAAATCCTTTTTCCGGATTTACTCTTGTTGCAATAGTTGTTGCAATAATCTGCCAGGGGGCGCTGCGTGACGGCATAACGACGTGGATGCCGACGTATATTGCCGAGGTTTACGACCTCGGAAGCTCGATATCAATCCTCACCGGCGTTATTCTTCCTATATTCAGCATAATCTGCTTCCGCGCAACGCTGTGGCTTCGTAACAGCAAGGTTAGAAACGAGCTTACGCTCTCTGCGTATATTTTTGTCGTGGGCGTTGCCGCGGCAGTGCTTCTTGCGTTTTTGTCATCCGGCAGTGCCGCGCTCTCGGTCTTTCTCTCCGCAACGCTTACGGGCGCAATGCACGGCGTAAACCTTCTGCTCGTCTGTATGGTTCCTATGTATTTTAAAAACACCTCTACCGCATCGGGCGTTCTCAATTCCTTTACCTATCTCGGAAGTGCGCTTTCTACCTATGGCATTGCGCTTATCTCCGAAAGCTTCGGCTGGAACGTAACCATATGGGTGTGGGCTTCTCTTGCGCTTTTCGGCGGGCTCCTCTGCGCTGCCGCAACACGAAGGCGAGGATGAATTGTAACATAAATATCTCTATACTTGTTACTTCTTAAATAGAAGACCTGCGGGATAATCCTCGCAGGTCTTCTGTTTTGCTTGTTATTTCATTCTGTTATAAGCGCTCTCGTATATCGAAAGAAGTTCATCAACACCAAGGTTTTTAAGTTCATTTCTGAACTCATCAAACTCCGAAAGCGGTTTTTGACCGATGATAAACTTATGTATGTTTTCGTTGAAGTAGGTATCTATTCCCGTCCCGATTTTATCAATCTGTGCTGCCTCTTCGTCAGTAAACGCAACAAAGCTAAGAGGATTAAAATAAGGCATCGTGTGTTCAAGTACCATATCACGTGTTTCGGCAATATCCTCAGATTCAGAAGTGAGAACAGAGTCGGAATCAATTTTCGAGAACGAACCGTAAGAATTGAAGCCGTAAAGTGTTTGTATCTGTGTTCCATTCTCATCTTGAATAAACATCTTTTTACCGTCTTTTATTTCAAAGGTTTCTCCCTCTTTACCCCAAGAAACAAGCTCTACTGCCTCGTCTGTATAAAGCCAGTCTATATACTTCGCCGCATTTATAATTCTCTTTTCATCTACAGAATTGCAGATTGCAAGTCCGTACGGATCGTAATTATACTTATTCACCATTGCAACACCATTTTCAGCATCAGCTACCGGCGGAACCATAGCTGTAAGGTTAAACTCAGGATTCTTTTCCCGACAAAGAGAGTTGAAGAAATCTATCCTTGTCTGATATTCCGGCATAATAAAGCCACGGTCGGTAGTGATAAGCTCCTGCCAGTTCGCGTTTGAAATATTCATAAAGTTCGACATAAGGAGTTCTTCGTTAATCATTTTGTTATAGAATGTAAGCACATTAAGCATAGTCTCTTCGAGCGCACCATAACTCCATTTTTCGTTCTCGTAGTCATAATACACGGATATTTCCCAATAGGGTTTCCACGAAGAACCGGTTACGTTTAAGTTTGCTAATTTTGAGCGAACTGCAAAGGGATAGGAGTCAGGATATATTTCTTTGAGTTTTTTACAAACCTCATATAACTCATCAAAGCTTGTCGGTACAGAAATGCCATGCTTATCAAAAATATCTTTTCGATAAAGCCATGCTCGGACATTCTGAGTTTTCTCACGACCGAAATTAGGAATGAAATACTGCTTACCGTCCGCCGAACGACTCATATTCACCTTTTGACTGTATTCGTCCTCAGAAAGGCTGCTATAAAACCTCATAAGATTCGGCATGCACTCTTTTACATCCTCAACCGCAATCACAGCTCCCTGACGAGAATACTTGTCAAGCTCATTTTTATTGTTGAAAACAGCAATATCCGGAACTGTTTTTGCATCGGTAAACATAAGTGTGAGCTTTGTGGCATATTCCGACTCGGGAACTGCATTTACATTAAGCGTTGCTCCGCATCCCTCTTCGATATACTGCCAAACCTTCCAATCTTCATCATATGGCCAACTTGGGTGCGAGCGAATGCAGATTTGTATTACATCTTCTTTTGTAAGAGGGTCTGTGCTTTTCACGTTTTCCAAAACAGTTTCTTCTTTGGTTTCGCCGCCGCAAGCACAAAGCGCAAATAGCATTACCGTTGCAAGAGTTACTGCGATAAGTTTTTTCATTTTGAAATTCCTTTCCTGTTTTTGTTGTATTTGGTAAATAAATTCTGATTAGCGGGCGGAGCTATGCCCCGCCCCTACAAAATGGATTTATTTCTTTACGTAATCCAATATTCTCTTTATGAGAACCGCGACTTCCGCTCTTGTTGTGTAGTCAGTCGGAGCGATGAGATTGTTCTTACCGTTGACGAGACCTGCGCCGATGAGCGCGGTGACGGCTTCCTTCGCGTAAGGAGCGACGGTGGTAAAGTCGGGGTATTGCGGTAACACCTCATCCACCGCCATTCGGCGGTCCCCCTTCTCCTCAAGGGGAAGGCTATTAAGTGCACGATACACTATTACCATCATATCCTGGCGGGTTATGTGGTTTCGCGGGGCGAACTTGTTATCACCGATGCCGTTGACGATGCCTGTGTTTCGTGCTATTGCAAGCTCGGTTGCGAAGTAATCGGAAGCAGATACGTCTGCAAAGTTCTCTGCGTTGTCCGATGTGAGATTGAATGCACGGACAAGCAGCAGGGCGAAATCCGCGCGGGTTATGTTTGTGGCGGGGGCGAATGTGGTTTCGCTTGTTCCGCGTATTATGTCGGCTGCGGCAAGCGGGTTTATTGCGTCCGCCGCCCATGAGTGGTTGCCGAGATCGGTGAATTGAGGTTTTTCCACCTCATCCGCCTCGTCTCCGCTCGGCACCTTCTCCTCGAGGAGAAGGCTTTCATCATCGTCCTTTTCATCGGAGGTATCGGTTTGGTCGGTGTTTGTTGTGTCATCTGGTTTGTCGGACGGTGCGGCACCGCCACCGCCTCCGCTGCCCCCGCTGCCTGCAGCGCCGGAATTTCCCGTTACTTCTTTATCTCCGGAGGTTTCTTTATCAGTTGAAGTTCCGGTTCCGGTTGTACGTCCGTAAACGGTTATCGTAAAGCGAACCGTTGATGCGAGATCACCATCAGATGCTGTGACTGCAACGTGATTATCTCCGACCTGACTGTCGTCCGGTTTCCACGTGAGCATTCCGGATTCTTTGTTAAGAGACATTCCTCGCGGTAAAACAGTTCCCGAAAGAGTAAGCTCTTTCCCGCTGTCGCTTTTTGCCGTTATCGGGATTGAAATTGAGCTTCCGGCACTTACACTGCAATCCGCAACCGACTCAATAATGGGTGCATCTGTTTTATATGTCGCCAGTGAAATCCGCGCAGACTGTCCTTCGGCAATATTATAAATATAGCCGCCCTTCCTGTCACCGGAAATTTTGTGGCTCCGGATAAGTGAAACATCACCTACGCCGACGATAAGCTTTCTTCCGTTCTTCTCCGCGCTTTCGATTATGTATGATCCGTTATCCACGCCGTCGTTTTTTACGTTGATGACGTTTCCGATAATTGAATTGCAGTCAAGGCTTTCGTAATCCTCATCAAGCTCAAGTTCTATAAAGCTTTTGTATTCAGTTGCCCCTGTAAACTCATTCACCGTCCCCTTGGGAAGCCCCTGAGTAAAGCCTTTGACTCTGCCGTTCAATGCGGCATATTCGGCTTCTGTCTGACCTAACTTTGTTCCGTCCATAAGGTAGCTTCTGACTACTTCGCCCTGACCGTCAAGCGTATATACACCTACAAAACCGCAGAATTCGAAAAGTTCTCCGATGTTATACGTTACCTCGTTGTTTGCGGCATAGATTACATAATCGCACCTTCCGCTGTTGAGCCTTACCTTTATTGCCGCAACAGGCTCTGACGGACTCATTGGTTTCCCATCGGCACGAGTTACCTCTACGCGTTCAAGGCTCTCTATCGCACTCTGCCCGATATACGGCTCAAGAACCGTTGTAAAGAGCGTATCAAGTTTCTCACCGCTTCTTCGCACCAGGAGATATCTGAACTTTTCGGGATTTCCCTTTGTTGTGGGAGCCTTTCCGTCCGCGAGCGCGACCTCGCTTACCTCAAAATCATTGAGCATTGTAAGGCGCAGATGCCAATCCTTTTTTGCATATGATCGCATCGCAGGACGCAAGCGCTCCACCTTGAAATCTGCCATGAATGTACCCGTCTGCGGATTTTTCGCACGCTCGACGTTATAAAGCCAGTTATAGCCGCTGTCAGACTTATATCTTGTCGTGTCGCCAAACGGAACATCTGCTCCCGCATATGTTCCCATCGGCTGAGAAACCATAGTTACATCATCTGACATCTCAACTTTTTCAGACTGGCTGTGGAAGCTGTATACATGCTCATCTCCGCCGACTATCCGGAAGAAATCGAGCGCGTAAGAAACCGTATCATCCACATCTACCGATACGACGGTTCTGCGATATGTGCTTGTGTGCATTGGATAGAACGTAGGTCCGTCGGCATCCATAACCTTAACCTCACCCGAATCATCAAAGTGCAGAAGATCTGCTGTTTTGAGCCCGTTTGTCTGAGGTTCATCGTTTACGACAACCGTGTTGTGCGATACGGTGCCGGCTGTCCACTGTGTGCGTGTGACTGCACCTTCACCCGTCATCTCAGCAGGATATCCGTGGTCGGGCGCCATATTAAGACCAAACGCATCTATACCGAGATTCATACCGTCATGGTGCTTATGGCTCACAGCTGTCCCGAAGTACATCCACCAATCACGCATCGTGTCATTGATAACCGATGCATTTGTGCTCTCAAAACGCATTCCGTCACGAAGCGCGGCAAAGCCGTAGCCGGTAGCAGCAGAGCTTTCTGACTCGTTGTATTCTCCATATGTTTCTACGACTGTCTTAACCTCATCCTGAACGGATTCCGGATCCCTTGTGTAAATGTCGTAATGAAGATCACTAAGCTCGCCTTTTGCATTCAGATACAAGCACTGCGCAAAGTACGGGTCTTTTGTTGCCTGCCAACCCGCAAGCAACAAGCTGTTGTTCATACTTCCGTTCTCAACTGCGGTTCCACCATCGTCACCGATGTTTGCACGCCTTCTTCCCGCAAGGCGAGTCGGGGAATAAATCTTCAGCATTTTTATGAATTTCGGATTTTTTAACAGATTATCTTCCTCATTAACTTCAGCATATCCATTCAGATTTTGCGCTGTTTCAAGCAAATTCTCCGGCCATATTGTGTTGTAGCCCATTGTGGATTCATTTCCAAAGCCGTCGCGTGTGACAACGTCTATAACCTGCGCAAGTACGTTTCCTCCCGTACACCAGGCTTCGCCTTTAGCCGTACTCATATACCTTGTTCCGTTCTGCATCACGAAATCTATCATCTTCTGCGTTGTCGGCTGAGTATCAAGCACGACTGCCGCTTTTGAAACAACATCCTGCTTAAATCCGTAGTTCCCCGCAAACTGATCTCTTTTTACTCCTTCATAGATTTCAACGAGGAAATTTTCTTCAATATTCCGCCTTATGGCATCTCCCGTCCCTTTGTCGTTTTCCAGCCCGTACTTTTTTGCCTTTTCCGAGAGATAACTTATGATTTCCGGATTATCGTACAAATCAAAAAATACATCATACGCATCCACAATATCCTCGGTGAAGAAAGCCGCATCCCATGTGTTCCCCAGTATCTTTCCGTCACCAAAGCCGCTTACGGACGGGAAAAACGGACCATAGTATTTTTCCGTATCATAATCCGGATAAAAATCGGCAATTCTGTCGATAAGCTTCGCACCGGCTATTCCGTACTTTTCATCGCCGGTGTATATATACGCATCGCGGAATGCCTTGAGCGATGTGTGCACAAGTCCTTCATACCCTTGCAGATTCAGCCATACACCAAAGAAATTATAGTACGCAATATAAGCATGCGTCTCACCGGTGCCGTTCGGAGACGTTCTTCCTGTCTCATAACCAAATCCATCGTCGACGCCCCAGACGTCTGCGATATTCTGAGGCTCCTTCGGGAGCTTTCCCCAACCGTGTGTTATAGGATCACCTGTTCTCGGGTCTTTTCCGGTTTCCCGAAGCTCGGAATACAAGTCATTTTTAAGATATCCGTATCCATAAGTTCCGCCAAACATCTCCTCGTGCCGCTTAAGCCCTAATTCACGGTCAAATTCCCCACGCTCATTAAGTGCGAGCTTATAGAACGATTCAAAATCATTTGACGGGAAAAGTCGCTTACAGTCCGGACACTGAACCTTCCACGCTCTGGCAAGAGGATCTATCTTAAATCCGTACCGCCCATACTTATTCCAGACATCACATCCGCAATAACGGCAATATCGCGGCTCAGGATCTGCCTTTTTGCAAAGATAGAAGGAGCGCGGCAATCCGTCAGAGGTGATTATGTCATATATCGACTCTGCGTATTTCAGATATTTATCGGCAGTTTCAATCGCCGCATTCTTCATATCCCTTGCCCATTTGTATTTCTGCGCATTCTCACGCGCTGCAGCAATTTTCTCCGGTGTGTAAAAGCTTGCAGCAACCTTTCCGCGGCGCACGGAGACCGAAAGCTCTGTATAACACGTTACCCCGTCAATAGTTACGGAAACCGTGACCACTGCCGTTC
>JAFQGO010000221.1:0-13181 GCA_017398225.1 Oscillospiraceae bacterium
GACTCAATCTCATTTTCAGAAGTTGCACCGTCAATTGTTACGGTTACGGAATTTGCAACATCGGAATATGCACCGAAGGAGACGTTTCCGGAAACAGTTTCGGGTTCTTCTGTTGCGGTTTCAACCTTGTCGAGACCGAAGCTGTAGAGGTGGTAATAATAATTCGTTGGTTGTGTAGTGTAATTTTCTTGTGTTGCTTCTCCATCTAAGCTTATAACAAGATAGTACTCTTTATCTTTCTCTAAAGTTATTTCCGAAACACCAAAATCTTTTGTTTCCTTGTTTTTAAAAGTACTTGTCGCCGTTTCATCATGTGTATTAAACGAACCGCTTAAAATATACGAAATTGATGTCGTTGACACTCCTGTAATTCCCTGTACATAACTTTTGGGCTGATTCGTTCCCGTGTACGGCTGATCCGAAAGATAAATATTTATGTTTGCACCGAATTTGTACAGCCAATATGATATGTACGGTTTGTAATTAGCGGTTTCTCCAACAGTTATTTTTACAACAGTTCCATTTTTCCCCAAAGGCAATCTAGTGGTGTTTGTAGCTTTTTCGAACCACTGGTATCCTTCTGCGAAAAAAGCTGAACCTGAACTTGTCATAACACCGAGAGGTTGCCAACTATATCCTTTTTCTTCATCTACAAAAGACGCGCTTGTTGCACTTGCCATCGGGTAATTGGATCCTTCTGTCGCCGGACTGAGCTTATCCTTACTAAACACATACTCATATGTCGGTGCGGTGGTTGTTTCCGTTCCGGTTGCGCCTGTTGCCGGAATAAATGCAATCATCATGCACACAGCGAGCGCAAGGCACACCCCTCCCTTTAATGTTTTTCTCATTTTTGTTCTGAATTTCTTCATTTTTCATTCCCCTTTCGGATATTTTATATGCAAAAAGTCAAATTTTCTAAAATTTTGTTATTGACTTTTTTACAAACGAGTGTTACAATCAAAGCAAATGATGCGTGATGCATTCAGGAGGTAAAAACATGTCGATTGAAGTTCTCCAGATAGGAAAGTGGCAAAGCACAACACACGATTTAAAAAACTTAAGAAAGCATATTCACAATGATTTTCATCAGGTTATATTTACGCAAAATTCAAACGGAAAGCTTGTTTACGATGATGCTTCTTACCCGTTTGAAGCTGAGCATTTATATTTCACACCTCCGGGTGTGAGCCATTCCTGTGCGAACACAAAACAAACTCAATATACCATCATTTTCTTCAGGGTTCTTGATTCGCGGCTTGCTGAAAAGCTTGATGCAATTTCTCCGGGAATTGCCCCGCGCGATCTTATGTCATGCAAACAAATGCTTTCTCAGGCTGCATATGAATTTTTATCTGACACGGAATACGGAAGTCTCCGTGCAAACGCGTATTTTGAGCTTTTTCTCTCCGCTGCGCTTGAAGGAGCCGCTTTTTCGTCCGTTCCAAGCGAAACTTCGGAGCATGCACTCTCCTCAATGAACAACAACATTGAGCGCGCCGCAAGCTATATCCACAACAACTTTTCAAGCGAAATATCAATAGATGACCTTGCGGCGATAGCAGGCTTTGAACAACGCCAGTTTTTCCGTGCGTTCCGCGATAAGTTCGGCACATCTCCGAACAAATACATCAACGAACTTCGCATAAGCAAAGCAAAAACGCTTCTCGCAAACACGAATATGACCATTGCAGAAACGGCTGAGCATTGCGGATTTAATACCGAGCATTATTTCAGCCGTGTTTTCAAAACGCACGAGGGCCTAACGCCAAATGAATATCGAAAGAAAACTTCTGCAGAAATCGGTCAGATAATCTTCTGACTCATTTTGGTTTTAGTTTAACATCTTCTTAACAAAATGTCTTTGCACATTCCCGACACATTTTAACACTTTTCCGACATTTCAAAAGCATACTGCTGTAAAAAAGCCGTGACAAACCGCTGTTTAAAGCGGATATCTTTGCACTTTTTCTTCCGTATGGAAAAAATTGCATTTTTGAGAAACGTGTGCTATACTGTTCTTAAGAAACGAGGTGGTTACATGATGAATTCACTATACAACGCCGCGGTTGAGAAAAACCGCACTCTGATACTTTCTGCAAACGAATATATATGGCAAAATCCCGAAACCGGCTACCGCGAGGTAAAAGCTTCGGCATACTTAGAGAATGCTTTTGAAGAGCTTGGATATTCCCTGCACCGCGCAAACGATATTCCCGGCTTTTATACGGTGCTTGACACCGGACGCCCGGGACCTGAAATTCTTATTTTCGGGGAAATGGATGCACTTATCTGCCCGGGACATAACGAAGCAAACGATAGCGGCGTTGTTCACTGTTGCGGGCACAATGCGCAGTGCGCCGCGCTTCTCGGCATCGCGGCAGCGCTCCGTGAGCCGGGGGTTACCGACAGGCTTTGCGGGCGCATACGTTTATGTGCAGTACCGGCAGAGGAGCTTATCGAGCGCGATTTCCGCGCAGAGCTTATCAGGCGCGGAGTGATTACTCACATGGGCGGGAAGCCGGAGTTTTTGCACCGCGGATATTTCGACGGCGTTGATATGGCGTTTATGGTTCACATAACATCAGATAAACGCGCATCAATCACCCCCGGTTCCGTCGGCTTCATTACGCAAAAGATTACATATCGCGGTGTCTCCGCACACGCGGGAGGCGCGCCGTGGAACGGAGTGAATTCGCTGTATGCCGCAAACCTTGGTTTGAATGCGATAAATGCGGTACGCGAAACCTTTCGCGAAGAAGACGTAATACGCGTCCATCCGATAATCACGAACGGAGGAAATGCTGTAAACGCAATTCCGGATAAGGTCGTTATTGAAAGCTCAGTGCGCGGCGCATCCTTCGACGGAATTGACAATGCGAACAAAAAAGTAAACCGCGCACTTATCGGCGCGGCACTCTCCCTCGGTGCGAATATTGAGATTGAAAATACCCCGGGGTATGCTCCACTTCTGACCGCCGACGGTATGGCGGATATTGCGGAGAAAGCTGCAGAAGGGCTGGGGTTTGAATTTTACAGAGACGAAAGCTTCTGCACAGCAAGCTCGGACCTTGGCGACCTTTCGTGCCTTATGCCGGTTATGGAGCCGTCAATTCCCGGTGCATCAGGGCTTCTGCACGGCACGAATTTTGAAATATCTGACAAGGAGACCGCGTGCATCGGTTCGGCAAAATGGCAGATGCAGATGTTGGCGTTACTTCTCGAAAACAACGCTGTGCGAGCTACTGAAATTATAAATGCTTTCAAGCCGCGTTTTTCTTCCAAAGAAGAATATTTTGAGTATCTCGAGCGCTTTAACTGCTCAGGGAAACGCATTAAATACACAAATAACAATGTGGAGGTCATACTATGATAAAAGCAGGTTTGTGTTCGGTTTGCTTTAAGCCAAAAGCACCGGAAGAAGTTATTGAGCTTGCAAAAAAAGTCGGACTTTCAGCAATTGAATGGATTGGCAGTGTCCATGTTCCGGCAGGTGACGTCAGAACAGCTGAAGAAGTCGGAAAAATGGCACGTGATGCCGGGCTTATCTCCACCTACGGGTCAATCTTTCATCTCGGAACAGGCGAAGATATTACCCCGCATCTCAGCTCTGCCGCAGCTCTCGGTGCGCGGGATATGCGCATCTGGGCAGGTAATGGCAAGCCGTCGTGTGATATGACGTCGGAGGAACGCCGCGCGTTTGTCGAAGAAGCAAAGGATGCAAGCCGCCGCGCCGCAGAGCTTGGCATAAAATTGTCCGTTGAGTGCCACGACGGCGGACTTACGGACTGCGCAGAAAGCCAGCTTCGCTTTCTGCGCGAGGTTGATGAAGAAAATTTCTGTACATATTGGCAGGAGATTTTAAATCTTCCTGAAAGCGCACATCTGCCGTCTCTTTCTGCAGTACACACCTCAGGCAAGCTCACAAACATTCACGTTTATCAGTACCGCGTTTTTGATGGCGGACGCGAAATGCTCCCGCTCTCCGACGGCTTTGAAAAGTGGAGAGAACGATTTGATATATTAAAAGGTGATGACACTGAACATCTTGCGTTGATTGAATATGTGCGGAACTACACCGAAGATATCCTTGCAGAAGATGCAAAAACGCTCTGTGCTCTTATAAAAGCATCGAGCGTAATATCTTGAAAGGTGCTATCGCATCAGGCGAAAAAGTATTCAGGCATAAAATTACATCCCGTGTGCGAAAAATCACGCACACGGGATGATTGTTTTTCTTACCTATTAAAAGAACTTGTCGTGGACTGCGCGCATTGCACGCTCGGAATCGTCCTTTGCAATGAGAACGGAAACCTTGATTTCGCTTGTGGAAATCATATCAATGTTTACGTTTGCAGCAGCAAGTGCCTCAAACATCATTGCGGCAACGCCGGGGTTATTTACCATACCTGCGCCGACGATAGAGAGCTTGCAGAGGTCTTCGCGAACCTTGATATCCTCAAAGCCGATGCTTGCCTTGTTCTCTTCGAGAACCTTCTTTGCAAGCTCGATTGAAGAGCTGGGAACGGTGAAAGCGATATCCTTTGCATCGTTTCTGCCGGTTGACTGAAGGATGATATCAACATTTACGCCCTTGTTTGCAAGCGTTGAAAATACCTTGTATGCGATGCCCGGAGCATCTGCCATATTTACGAGAGAAATCTGCGCTACATCCATATCACGTGCAACGCCGCTAACATTCATTTTTTCCACTTTGTGTGCCTCCTTAATTTTTGTGCCCGGATTGCGGGTAAAGCTGGAGATAACCTCCATATCAACATTGAAGCGCTTGCCCATCTCAACAGAGCGGTTGTGAAGAACCTGTGCACCGAGGGATGCAAGCTCAAGCATTTCGTCATAAGTAATTTCATCAAGCTTCTTTGCCGTCGGAATCTTTCTCGGGTCTGCAGTGTAAACACCGTCAACGTCGGTGTAAATCTGGCAGAGGTCAGCGCCCAGTGCTGCCGCAAGCGCAACAGCCGTTGTGTCCGAGCCACCGCGACCAAGGGTTGTTATGTCATCAAAGCGGTTGATACCCTGGAAGCCTGCAACAATAACGATGCGGCGTTTGGATATCTCAAGCTTTAAGCGCTCGGTATCAATTTTCTTGATGCGTGCCGCGCCGTAGTTCATACCCGTATGGATACCTGCCTGCCAGCCGGTGAGGGAGATAACGGGGTATCCAAGCTTTTCGATTGCCATTGCAAGCAGGGAAATTGAAATCTGCTCGCCGTTTGCAAGAAGAACATCCATCTCACGCTTTGACGGATTGGGATTTATCTCTCTTGCCTTTTCGATGAGGTCGTCCGTCGTATCGCCCTGAGCCGAGACGACAACAACAACATCATCTCCGCGCGCATATGTGCTTGTTACGATATCCGCAACATTAAACAAGCGCTCGGTATCAGCGACCGATGAGCCGCCGAATTTCTGTACTATAAGACTCATTTATACCTCTTCCTTTCAGGATTTCTTTTATATTATATTAATACAACACGCGCATACGTGACAAAACTTCGCTTCTTTCGGAAAGCGCGGCAAGCTTTCTTTCAAACTCTGCCTCTGACATCTCTGCTGTTATAAATGCAGTAGCGTGGCTGTCGTCGATAAACTCAACATCCTTGAAGCTCTGGGTTGCGGCGCTTCGTGCGCTTTCGCCCTCTATGCGGACATAGTATTTTGAAGTGAATGCAGACATATCCGCAACAGCTTCCTCCCCTGCATCATCCCAGCCGATATCGCGGCGCTTATCTGCGTGAACAACTGCGTCGATAACGTCTGCAGAAACTGCGCTCGCTGTCGGATACTTACCTGCGCCCGGACCGTAGAACATGGTGTCACCCACCATATTTCCGTGAACCATGATGCCGTTGAAAACATCCTCAACAGATGCAATTGGAGATGATTTCGGAACGAGATGCGGACCGACGTATGCAAATACCTTTCCGTCCGGTGCAAGCTTTGTTCTTCCGAGAAGACGGATAACCATATCTGCCTTTCCTGCAAGGCGCACATCGTCAAGCGTTACCTTTGTGATTCCCTCAGCCTTGACATAATCGGGATATATATGTCTGCCGAAAGCAAGGGATGCAAGAATACAAATCTTGCGGCAGGCATCGTGTCCTTCAATATCCGCGCTCGGATCACGCTCGGCATAGCCCATTTCCTGAGCCTCGGAAAGCGCCTTTTCAAATGTGAGCCCCGCCTTTATCATACGGGTAAGGATGTAGTTTGTGGTTCCGTTGAGAATACCGTAAATCTCGTCAATTTCGTTTGCGGCAAGGCACTGTGCAATCGGACGGAGAACCGGGATTCCGCCGCCGACAGATGCTTCAAAGAGATAGTTTACATTCTTCTCCTTTGCAATCTGCAAGAACTCTGCGCCATGCTTTGCAACAAGCTCTTTATTTGAGGTTACAACGCTTTTCCCGGCGAGAAGCGCACGCTTTGTGAAATCATATGCCGGATTTGTACCTCCGATGGTCTCAACAACAACGGATACCTCCGGGTCATTTTCGATAATCCCGAAGTCCTTTACAAACTTCCCGGCGTTTTTGTCCTGCGAGAAATCGCGGATGTCAACGATGTATTTTACCTTGATCGGCTCGCCTGCCTTTTTGGCAATGGACGCTGCATTTATTTCAAAGAGGTCAACAACACCGGAACCAACCGTGCCATAACCTAAAACAGCAATTTTTTTCATGATGTATCTCCTTTCTTATTGTCCTGCAAGAGGCCCGAATGAAATAACGCCCGGAAGCTCCATCGCCTGTTCGATAAAGCTGTCCATATTCGTTTTCATTTTTTCCGTCTCTGCCGATATTGTAACCGGCGCACGGCCTCCGCTCGGTATAGTCTGATATATGGTAAGAATATTCGCGCCGTTTGCGGCAAAATGGGTGAGAATGCGGGACAGCACCCCCGGCTCATCACGCAGAAGCATACTGAACGTGATGATGCGCCCAAGCGACATATCGTTAAACGGGGAGATAAGGTCTTTATACTTATAAAACGCGCTTCGGCTGACACCCGCAAGCGTTGCTGCCTCATTCACCGTTTTTACCCGCCCCTGAGAGAGAAGTTCCTTTGCCTTCACGGTTCTTATCAAAACCTCCGGCAGTGCGGAATCTTCAACAATATAGTATTTGTGATTATCCTGCACTCAAATCCCCCTCTCGCGGTCATTTGTTTTTGCAGCACGGATATTATCATACCATATTTTCTTCCGCAATTCAAGTAAAATCTTAAATTTTCGGCGATTTTTTAAATTTTCATCAATATGCCAAAAAAATCCTTTTATTTGCACGCGAAATGATATATAATAATGAAAGAAATACATCAAAGGCAGGTGACCGATATGCCGGAAAACAGGCATCTTCGTCTTTTTCTCTCTCTTTTATATATTGCGTTGGGGCTTCTTGCACTGTGGTTTGTTTTTAACTATGCGCTTGGCTGGCTTGCTCCGTTCATAATCGCCTTCATCGTATCGCGGATAATTGCGCGTCCCGCTGAATTTTTAAAGGAAAAGCTTCGTTTTCCCCGTCCCCTTGCGGCAGGACTTCTCACCGTTTTGTTTTACGGAATTATCGGAACGGCTCTCTACTTCTCGTTCTCGGCAATCATCAAAGAGCTTGTCGTTCTGTTTGAAAGATTGCGCAATCTTGATATAAACCTTGTTGTGGCAAAGCTTAACGAAATTTTCATTGATGTGCTATCCCGTCTCCCGCTCGAAACGCAGGACTTTATATACAGCAATGTTGAAAGCTGGCTTTCAAATCTCGTCTCGGCATTGCAGAACCTTATCGGTCCGGTTATTTCTTCGGCAACGAACGTTGCCGCCGCGATGCCGTCTATCCTTCTTTTCGTTATTGCGACAATCGTTTCCACATATTTCTTAAGCTGTGACTATGATATTATCCGTGCAAAGCTTGCAAACATAACTCCGATGAAGTGGAGACTGCGCTATCGCCAGACAAGAAATCAGGTTTCAAACACGCTTGTAAGCTATCTTCGCGCTCTGCTTGTTCTCATCTGCATAACCTTTGTGGAGCTTGCAATCGGTCTTGCCGTGCTGAGAGTTCCGAACTCCTTTCTTATCGCGGCAGTTACGGCAATAATCGACGCGCTTCCGATCCTCGGAACCGGCTGGATCTTAGGCCCATGGGCGATAATAGCCTTGTTTGCGAAGGATTATTTCCGCGCAATAGGCCTTGCGGTTATTTATGCCGTAATCCTTGTTGTAAGAAATATGATAGAGCCGAAAATCGTGGGGCAGCATATAGGGCTTCATCCGCTTGTAACGCTCATCGCAATGTATGTGGGGCTTAAAATGTTCGGCATTGTGGGTATGTTTATGCCGATTCCCATCGCGCTTATCAAGCAGTTTTACGAATGGGGTTATTTTGATTTTGTGAAAAAGGAAATGTAGCATACATTCAAAGGGGACCTCTTGCGGTCCCCTTTGTAACCCCACGCTTATGCCGCGCAGATTATGCAGCGGATAAATTATCGCGCTCATTATGCCGTCGATGCTAAATGGAAAACCGCGTTTTCCTCGCATCCCCGTATGCATAATTTCGCTGTAATTTATTACCGCTTGGCTTTATAGGCGGCTTTTCTGTACCGGAATGTGACTGCTTTTCAACAATGCTTTTGTTATATCTAAATTATAAAGCCCCGGAGTGGCAAATTTTATTTTGCCGCTCCGGGGTTAAAAAGAAAGGAAAAAAAACGAACAATCTAAAACATATCGGGGATATCTTCGTTTCTGGCGAGGATTTCGAAGCTCTCTAAAAGCTCGCGTACCTCGGAAACGCCCACAACATACTCCGGTGCTTTTCCGTCCACCGATGCGGCATACTGCCGCTCGTTGACGTAGAACAGCTCAAATGTGGTTATTGCGCCGGATTTAAGCTTCGTCTGCACCTTTATAACGCTCTCGCCCTTTTGCATACCGCTTGCGAATTCGCCTGCAATGGTAAAGCGGACAGTGCGCAGGAACAGGTTCGTGGCGTTCTTGTTCTGCATCGTCTTTCCGTCATACGTTCCGATGAGCTTGTTGTCTTTTACCTCAAGCTTCATCGTGTGGTTCTCTCCTCCCGGAAGCGAATATGTGACGGTGTCGATATCCTCAGAGTTATAGAACCATATAAGCTGCATGATAATATCCGCATGGCTTAAGGATGTAAGGTCGATATCACCTTCCGTTGCGATGACGGTCGGAACGCCCTCAGGCATTACGTATCTGCCGCCGGTCGGTGTCCTGTCGCCGATAAGAAGAGATACGGAAAGGTCTTCGCTCGTTTTGAATTTGAGCTTTACAGGAGCTTCAAGCCCATACTTTGAAAGATCCTTGGGGTAATCCTCAACAAGGCTTTCGCCCTTTATTGCAATAACCTTATCAAGAAGCGCCGAATTTATAGTATCGGGGTTTGCATCGCGGTTTACAGGGCTTGTAAGCTTATAATCGGTGTGAAGCGCCGCCTCCGCCTGATCCTCGGGCACCTTTCCCGCATCTTCCTTGCGGATAACTGTTATATCCGCTTTTCCGGGACGGGAAACCGTAACCTCCGTAAGAAGGTCAACGGACGATACCGTATCAAACAGCTTGACATCGCGGTAATCGGATTTTGTCATCATAAGGATATCTGTTGTGCTTCCGCCGACGGTGTAAACCGTGTCGCGGTCAGTGCGGCGGATATAAACGCCCGTTCCGAGCGGAGTTTCGCTTCCGATGAGAAGCGTTACCGGCTCGCCGCCCTTGAAGTTTACCTTTATCGTGCGTTGCGGCTTATCAAAGCCGAACATTGAATCCTCGCCTGTGCCGACCTCTTCAAGTGCCACTAAAAGTCCGACGAAGCCCGAAAGGGTTGTCATATCGCTCTCGTTATAAGCAAGAAGCGGGTCTGCGTTTCTCATTGTTGCGGTCTGCGCGCCGATGGAGTCCTCACCGTAATCTATGGCAAAGCTCTCACCCGTATCGGTAGTAATCTCAACAGACGCAACATCCTTTGACGAGCGATCTATTATTTTATTAAGCGAGCTTGAAACATTGTTGTTTATCGGTGTGCCGATATCATCATTTATCTGCGGAAACAGCTTTATAACCGCAAAGGCAACAGCCGCAACAACCACAAGCACTGCAAAGGATATCAAAACAGGTTTAAATTGTTTCATAAATAAACCTCCATTGCATTATCTGTTCTTTCTGCGGATAAAAACGAATATACCGATGGCAATTATAATAAGCGGAATAACGCCGATAAGAACTATTCTGAGTACTTTTGCACCGGATTCGGTTATATTGAGATCATAGCTTGAAACAACCTTCGGCTTTATCGCCATAGTGAGAGTGTCAGGATTTGAATACGTAACAAGCTGTGAAAGGAACGTGTTGTTATACGCACGTGCAATTCCGGCAACCTCTTCATCGGCAAAGCCTTCTGTTCCGAAAACGCAAACTCTTGCAATGCCCTCATTTCCGGTGTTGCCGAGCGCGCGCTCACCTATTGCCGCAGCGGTAAACGGACCGGAAACGTCGCCGCTCTCGCGAGTAAGCACCTCTATCGGCTTATCTGTTGAAAGAAGCTTTGCATAGGATGATTTCTGCGTCTGCAAAAGCGGAACCGTTCGCATATAGCTCTTTTCCGTAAAGATAAGCTCAATGGGGCGCGTGCGCGGGAATATCGGCATAAGCTGCCCCTGCGCCGCATCGTCGATAAGATCGTTCTTTACCGTCTCACCCACCGGGAACGCCGGTGTCATATATGCATTGCTCTCATCGCAGACAAGATATGCCGGGAACTTAAAGCCCCACTCTGCAAGATAGCGCTCAAGCACGGGAAGCGTCGGCGTCTGCATTCCCCAGAAAACATAGAGATTGTTTCCGTCAATTGAGAGAAAGCTTTCAAGTGCGGAAATCTCCTCTGCAGTGAAATCGGCAGTCGGTGCCGCGATGACGAGGTTGTTGACTTCTACCGGTACTCCGGAGAGAAGGTCAACATCGCGCGTGTCAAAGTTATTGCCCTTGAATATGGTTTCAAGAGCTTTTACGTCTGCTTCATTATGCCCTGTTACAAAGCCTGCGTTTGAAACCTCGGGCGATGAAACGTAAAGAATTGCGCTTGAGAGCTTTTCTTCGCTCTGATAATACACTTTATTGGTGTTATTTTCACCATAGGTGTATGCAAACTCTGCACTTTCAACTACGGTATAGCGCTCAGGCCCCTCGATAACAAGTGCGCGTGCCTGAGAATTTCTTGCCTTCGGATACTTCTCAAAGAACTGCGGGTTCTTGTTCGGGTCGATAAAGTCATACTTTACCTTACCGCCGGAATGGGTGTTGTATCTCTGAATCATTTCGAGCGTGCGGGTTGCCTGCTCGTTCTTTTCCATCCCTGCCTGGGTGGACAGGATGTAAATTTTTATCTCATCCTCAATTCCGGAAAGCATCTCCCTTGTGTCCTCGGAGAGAGAAAACTCTCCGGTTGTTGTAAGGTCAAGCTTTAAAGAAAAACGGTCGGTGAGAAACTGCGCAAAGATATTTACCACGATAATAATCGCGACAAACAGCGCAATATACACTGTGGAAGCCGAACCGTATTTGAGTTTTCTCATATTAAAATCAAATTTCATATCCGTATCCCCCTTAACTCCAACGGCGTTTCTCTATTACGCGGGACGTAAAGAACAGGAACACTGCCGTAAGGCTTATAAAGTAAACAACATCAGAGAAGGAGAAAATCCCTCTGTAAAAGTTTACATAGCGTGTGATGATCGAGAGAAACGATGCGATTTTTGAAATAAAATCAATATCTGTGTTTGTGAATATAAGGTTTAAAAAGAAGAACATGGAAAGCGTAAGCATAGACAGAAGAGCCGACACAATCTGGCTTTCCGTGAGAGAGGACATAAACTGAGAAATTGCGATATATGCCCCTGCTGCAAGGATGATTGCAACATAGTTTCCTATCGTTATCGCAGGCTCGGGTGTACCGTAAAGGTACGCAAGCAAGGGATAAACGAGCGTAAGGGCAAGAGAAATGATGAAAACCGTCATTGCTGCCCAGAATTTCCCGAGCACAATCTGCATTGTGGTGACAGGTGCGGTGAGAAGAAGCTGATCTGTCTTCTGCTTTTTTTCCTCGCTCCATATACGCATAGTCATAACGGGGATAAGAAGAATCATTGCAATGAGCATAATATTGAAGATATAGAGAAAGCCGCTCTGATAATAACCGATGCTGTTCATACAGTATACTATGTTCATAACAAGCGCAAAAACAGCACAGTAAACATAGCCTATACCGCCGGTAAAATACGAGCGCAGCTCGCGCTTATATATAGCTGTCATTACTTTTCCTCTCCTTTCTTTGTAAGGCGGGCAAATACCGCCTCGAGAGATACATCAACCGGTGCAAAGGAAAGAAGCGGAAGGTCTGCCTCTGCCGCGGCATAGAAAACATTCTTGCGGATATCCGCGCCCTCGTCTGCGGTAAGAATGAAGCTTCCGTTATCATATGCCACATCCGTAACGCCCTCAACTCCGCGCAGAACATCAACTATCTTTGCCGGATCACCGTCAACCTGGGCAGAGAACTTGTTCTCGCCGCCGATGTTATGCATAAGATTTTCGGTTTTATCATCCGCAACGATAAGTCCGTCGTTAATGACGATAACGCGCTCACATACAGCCGCAACCTCTGGGATGATATGCGTGGAGAGGATAACCGTGCGCGTCTCACCGAGATTTTTAATAAGGTTTCTTATCTCTACAATCTGGTTCGGATCAAGCCCTACGGTCGGCTCGTCAAGAATAAGCACATCCGGGTCTCCGACGAGCGCCTGCGCAATACCGACACGCTGCTTATATCCCTTCGAGAGATTTCTGATAAGTCTGCGGCGCACGTGAGACAGCCCGACAAGCTCACAGATGTGGTCAAGATGGCGCTTTCTCGGCTGTTTTGCAGACTTCAGCTCATACACAAAATTGAGATACTCATCAACCGTCATATCAAAATACAAAGGCGGCTGTTCGGGAAGATAACCGATGCGACGGCGCGCCTCAATCGCATCGTCAAGCACATCAAAGCCCGCGATGGATGCGCTTCCGCCGCTTGCGGAAAGATATCCCGTAAGGACATTCATCGTCGTGGATTTTCCGGCACCGTTAGGACCGAGAA
>JAFQGO010000222.1:0-6017 GCA_017398225.1 Oscillospiraceae bacterium
GGAAAGGTCTTAATGTCTGGGATGTTTTCTCGCACGAGCCCGGCAACATTGCAAACAACGATACCGGAGATATTGCTTGTGACCATTATCACCGTTTCAAGGAAGATGTCGCGCTGATGCGAGAACTCGGCATAAAGGCTTACCGCTTTTCACTTTCATGGTCACGCATCTTTCCGAATGGAACCGGAAAGATCAATGAAAAAGGCGCAAAATTTTATTCCGACCTCATCGACGAGCTGTTAAAAAACGGAATTGAGCCTTATATAACACTGTTTCACTGGGATTATCCGTATGCTCTCCACAAAAAGGGCGGATGGTTAAACGACGAAAGCATAAAATGGTTTGCAGACTACGCCGCAAAGGTATCAGAGCTTTATTCTGACCGCGTTAAATATTTCATCACCCTCAACGAGCCGCAGTGCTTTGTCGGGCTCGGACATTTGGAGGGCGGTGATGCGCCGGGGCTGCAGGTTTCATACAAAGATGCTTTCCGAATATGCCATAATGTTTTGAAAGCGCACGGTGCCGCGGTTATTGAACTGCGGAAAAACGCTAAACAACCCATTAAAATAGGATATGCACCCACCTGCACCGCAAGATATCCCGCAACAGAAAGCGCAGAGGATATCAAGGCTACGCACAAATCATATTTTGCTTGTCCTCCGCTTGACCGGGATGTTATGTGGAATGTATCCTGGTGGAGCGATCCTGTGATATTGGGAAAATATCCGGAAGACGGACTTGAGTTATACAAGGAATATCTCCCCGAAATAACAGAAGAAGATATGACGCTTATAAGCCAGCCGCTTGATTTTTATGCGCAGAATATCTATAACGGCAAAGAGGTCAGGCGAGGTGCCGACGGCGAGCCGGAGTATGTCCCCAATTATCCCGGGTTTCCGAAAACCGGAAACGGATGGCCGGTTACTCCCGAATGTATGCGCTGGGCACCGAGGTTTTTATACGAACGCTACAAACTTCCGATTTACATTACCGAAAACGGAATGTCAGCCCCCGATGTTATCTCACTTGATGGCATGGTACACGACGCTGAACGCATCGACTTTTTAAACCGTTATCTCATCGAGCTTGAAAAAGCAGCGGATGAAGGCGCAGACCTCGGCGGATATTTTCTGTGGTCGTTCCTTGATAATTTCGAATGGCGACACGGATACAACTCGCGCTTCGGTATTGTATTTGTTGATTACAACACGCAGAAAAGAATTCCGAAGAATTCGGCGTATTGGTACAAATCGTGGATAAAAAATCACAACAAAACATAAAAGGGAAAAGGAGAAAGGAGAAAGACAAAATGTTTGAAAGAGCAAAAAGCGAAGACAAATTACTCGTTGGCGTAAGAGTTGGCGGCAGATGCACGGCAAAGGAAATTCTTGATGAAATATATCATTTCTGTTCATCACCGCTTGTAAATGTGTGTTACATTCTTGCACAGAGCGATGCAACCCGTGAGCAGTATCTGCAGTGGGCAGCCGCGCTGAAAGAAACAAAAACATATTTCTTCATACACAATTACGGGGTGGATATTTCAAAGGAGCTTGCCGATAAGATAAGAGAAATTGCCGGAGAGCTTTATCTCGGGGCGTTTGCATGGAAGCTCAACGAATGGGGAACAAAATCCTCAACTGCGCCTTATTTCGTATATGACAGTGATTTCGGCGAAACAAACGAATCCTCTTGCTCATACGACAACACCTTCAAGGGCGAAGAAGAGATAGACGACCTCGAAGAAAGCTTTGCGCGGAACCGCAGGGTTATCAGAGAAAGACTTGACGAGTGCCAAAAAATACACGGCGGTATCGTTGCCGCTCACGAAGCGACAGCGCATATGAAGTATTTGTGCGAGGGCGGACAGAGAGTTGTTTTCGCCGAGCTTATGAATGCATATCTCGAAACGCAGGTTGCATGCGCAAGAGGCGCAACGCGCGGATATAAAAACGAGGAGTGGGGCGCCAACATCGCCCACGAATGGTACGGCGGTCTTGACAACGACGACCCGCTGAAGCTTAAGCGCTTAAAGCTTGTATACGATTACACCTATATATCCGGCGCAAGCTACATCTTCATCGAAAGCGGAGAGCAGAATATACGCAGCTACGGAGTTTATCACCCCGAGGAACACGAAATTCCGCAGACCTACAAGAAAACCCGTGAGGATTTCGTGAAAAACACAAAGGACGATATCCGCCCTTCCTGCGGCCCGCTCTGTAAGGTCGGCATAATCCACGGAAACCTCGACCCGTATGCCGGCTTCGGAACATCCTCGCTTATGTATCACAGAAGGAATGAGGACTGGACGGTAAAATCCCCCGAGCACAGCTGGGAGCTTCTCAAAAAAGTAAAAAAGAGCATGCAATGGCACGAGCCGATTGATTTCGGCGAATATTCACTTTCAAACGCCCCTGCATACGGTGCATACGACGTTGTTCCGATAGAGAGCGATGTTGATGTTCTTTCAAGGTATGAGTATCTCATGTTCCTCGGCTGGAACACAATGACTGAGGAGATTTACGAAAAACTCAAGGAGTATGTAAAGCACGGCGGCAAGCTTCTCCTTTCCGCGGCGCACCTTAATACGAACACAAAACGCGACGGAAAATTTATTCCTTTACGCGACGGTAAGCTTTCCGAATTCCTTGGCTGTGATATCACAGGAAGCGTGCGGCGTGACAGCGGCGTAAAATTTCTGAATAATACGATGCTTTCTGATGTCCACTACCCTGCAGCCGCAACACGCGAAGCAACCGACAAACACGTTGACCAGCTGCTCTGCTCCGGCTATACCGATTTTGCAACACTTGATATCACGAGCGCAACTCCGGTTGCATACAGCAACAACACATACCAGCTTCTTGATGACGATACTCCTCTTCTCGTTGAAAACAAATACGGCGACGGCGTGGTAAGCTTTGTAACGGCAATTCAGTATCCCGGCGCACCCGAGGTTAGATATCTTTATTCCTATATAATGAAGGCGCAGATGACGGCAAGCCACAGAGGCTGTGATGTACACGTTATCGCCGGAGATAAAATTGAGTTTACAGTGTACGACGCAGGAGACGGCAAGAAAAAGCTTTATCTTCTCAATACCGATTATACTCTCCCGAACACGGTAATTATCAAAACCGCCAAAGAAGAAAAGACCATAACGCTGGCTTCTCTCGAAAGAAAAGAAATTACAGTAAATGTTTAATAAAGGAAAGGTGAAAGAAATGGAAAAGGCAATAATAGGAATTATAGGATGCGGCGCAATTGCGCAGGGCACTCATCTCAAAAACGCATATGCAAATCCGAGAATACACGTCAAATGGTGTTGTGACCTTGCAGACGAAAATCTCCGGTATGTAAAGGACACATACAGCTGTGAGAATCTTACCAAGGATTACAAAGAGGTTCTTGCAGACGACGAGGTGCAGGGCGTTCTCATTCTCACCGTTCACAACGTACGCGAGGAAATCATCCGTGCCGCAGCATATGCAGGTAAGGCAATTTACGTTGAAAAACCGATGAGCTTAACTCCCCGCGAATCGTATGACATTATGAAAATAATTAAAGACACCGGCGTCAAATTCGTTGTCGGCTTCAACAGACGTTGTGCACCTATCGTTGAGGATGCCAAGGCTCTGCTTGAAGATCAGAAAAAGAATCCGAAGGATGCCCCATGGAGATACAAGCGCTACGGCGAGGCGTTTAAAATTCCCGAAGAAGAAGCAACTATGATGTTTATCCGCATAAACGATGACAGCGCCTCATATAAAAAATACGGTCTTGACGAATACGTCGGCCAAGGCTCAATTATCGGTGAGTTCTGTCACTTTTTCGACCTTGCCTGCCACATAATCGGCAAGGAGCCCGTAAAAATTTACACTGAGGGCTGGGCAAGAACAAATGCCTCCGTAACCGTTCTCTTTGAGGATAAATCCATCTGCACCATCTTCGATGCGTCAGGTGGAAGCTTTGACCACCCGAAGGAGCTTTTTGAAATATTCTATGGAGGGATGTCGCTCCAGCTCGACCACTTTCTCCAGCTCCGTGTCGGAGGCCGCGAGGATATTCACAAGAAAAATTATGACTTTATTGAGGACCCGTATCCGTATATAACCGAAGGTGAAGGCACAAACCTCTACATAAATAAGATGCGTGAGCGCAACCGTCTCAACACCGATTCAACTGTGCTTGCACGAAGTGAGGTAAATAAAGGGCACTACGATATGCTTGATCGCTTTGTCGACTGCATTCTTCATGATGCTCCATCACCGTGCGACGTGCTTGACGGTGCACGAGCAACACTTATGTGCTTAAAGGCGCGTGAGTCTGCCCGTCTCGGACTCCCCGTCAAGATTTCAATTGACGAATACGATTACATCATCGCCGATTAAGAGGCAAGCAGAAAAGGAGACAACTAAAATGCAGGAATTGGTTCTATTTATAGGAGATTCCATAACAGATTGCAAGCGCGACCGCGAGGATGACGCATCTTTAGGCTCCGGCTATGCATCCTTCGCCGTCCCACGCCTTTCGCTTGACGCACCGGGCAAATACCGTTTTTTAAACCGCGGCATCGGTGGCAACTGCCTTTTTGATATACTTCCGAGATTAGAAAAAGACGTCATCCAAAATAAACCCGATTATATGAGCATACTTGCAGGTGCAAACGATTGTTCTCTCGGCTCTATGGCAAGAATCTCCGATCTTGCAAAGCGGTATGAGGGGCTCTATTGCCTATGCATAGAAAAATGCCGTGATGCTCTGCCTGAGCTTCGGATGTTTATACTCTCGCCGTTTCTTCTCCCTCACCCTCAGCTCGATATAACGTATGAGAGCTTTCCGTATCTTTCCGGCAAGGTGCTTTGTGAGCAGATGGACGAGCTTGCCCAAACTGCGGGAAAAGTTGCGGAAAAGTATTCGCTTCCGTTTGTAAATCTCCACGATAAGTTCCGCGAGGCACTTAAAATGGCTCCGGCAGAATATTGGTCACATGACGGATACCATCCGACGGTTGCGGGACATGAACTCATCGCCCGTGAGTGGAGAAAGATTTTTGACAAAGTAAGATAGCTGACTACATAAAACACCACGCCGGAATTGATCATCCGGCGTGGTGTTTTACTTTATATCCTCATATATTTCGCGTATGTTGCTGTATATAAACTCAGGCTTTGCATCGCTTTTCTTTAAATCATCGAGCGTTCCCTCACCGCTGAGCACAAACACGGTACTGATGCCCGCACTCACCCCGCAGGCAATATCGGTATACAGTCTGTCACCAAAAATCACGGTTTCTTCCTTTGAAAATCCGGTCTTTTTCATTGCCATAAGCGCCATATCAGGCTGCGGCTTCCCAATAAAATACGGTCTTTTTCCCGTCGCACGGTAAAGCATTTCACACACCGAGCCGCAATCCGGAACATATCCGTACCACGTCGGGCATACCCAATCCGGATTTGTCGCAACAAAATCCACATTACGTCCGAGAAGTATGCACGCATCTTCAAGTTTCCGGAACGTAAGCTCTGTATCAAAGCCCATACAAAGGCAGTCTATATCATCAGAGAGCGTTTCCGTAACCGGAAGCCCGGCAGCTGTCAGCTGCTCGCGGAACGAAGCTGTGCCGAAAGCATAGATTTTCTTATAGTTTTTATTCGTAAGCCACATAACGGTTGCATTCGTTGACGTAAGAAAATCATCCGGAGTTGCCTCTATTCCGAGAGAAGATAGCTTTTCTATATATTTGTCAACACTTTTTGATGAGTTATTCGTGAGGAAGATATATCTCCCGCCGATTTTTTTGACGTGGTTCAAGAAATCAATTGTTCCGTCAAAAAGCTCATCATCCAGATAAATCGTTCCGTCCATATCAAGAAGAAACAAACGCTTTTCCTTTAATTTATTCATCCCCACAGTTCCGCCTTTCCCGTAGATACTGCCGCGGCGCCGGAAGCGAGCGCGGCGTCCACCTCTTCGCGCGTCTCTATAAGCCCGCCGGCAATAACCGGCAC
>JAFQGO010000223.1:0-7735 GCA_017398225.1 Oscillospiraceae bacterium
GAGGATATTTTAAAGCAGAAAATGCGGAAAAAGTAACCCTTAACGTAATAGGTCTTGGCTTTTTCAAGTGCTATATCAACGGAAAGTGCATCAATAAGGATACATTTTTGCCTCTTTCATCGGATTATGAAGCGGCAGGAGAACCCGAAGGAGAAGTGCTTTCCGGGCACAGAATATATGTACCGCAGTTTGATATTACGCCTTATGTCAAAGAGGGTGACAATATCATAGCTTTGGTTTACGGAGGTGGTTGGTACACCTGCAGATGGCGCAGATACGGTTTTTCAAAGGCTATTTACTGCATTACAGTTCAAACGGGAAACAAAGAGGAATACTTTGTTTCGGATGAAAGCTGTAAAATCGGCGAAAGCTTTGTGGAAGCCTATGACTTTACCACAATGGAAGCTCATAACTACACAGCGTGGGAGGATTGCTGTATTTCGGATTTTGATGACAGCAATTGGGAAAACGCTGTGGAAACAGAAGCTATTAATACCGAATATTGCACAACCGATTGCCCCGGAGAAAAATGCGTTGAAATGCTGACCTTGCAGGAGATAGGCAGAAGCGAAAAGGGGATAATATACGATTGCGGAAGAAATACTGTGGGTTACCCGGTTGTCAGGCTAAATGCTCTGAAAGGAGAAAAGGTGACGGTGACATTTTCCGAGAGTATTACTGCCGAAGGTAACCTTGACCCCGTTCACACTCACGGACAGCAGTTTTCAGTTGTATCTGACGGCAAGCTCCGAAGTGTACAGCCCGAGTTTACCTGGTTTGGTTTCCGTTATATGGAGGTTGTGGGCGATGCGGTTCCTCTATTTGTAAAAGAGGTTTATGCCGATGTGCTTGTTTCCTCTGCCTTTGAGTGTGATATTGAGGTACTTAACTGGTTTTATAAAACATTTATACATACCATGCTGACCAATATGCACACAGGACTTCCCTCCGACTGCCCGCATCTTGAGCGCAGAGGCTACACTGGGGACGGACAGCTTACCTGTAATGCTGTACTGACCATTTTTGATGCGCAGGCTTTTTATGAAAAATGGATGCAGGATATTGCTGATTGCCAGGACAGTATCAGTGGCCGTGTTCAGAACACTGCTCCGTATATCGCAAGTGGTGGCGGTCCCGGCGGATGGGGCTCAGCTATTGTTGAGGTTCCTTATCAGTTGTATCTGCATTACGGCAACACCAAAGTTCTTGAGGATAATTTTGACGGAATGCTGAAGTACATCAGGTTCCTTGAAAGTCGTACTGAGCAGGGCTTTATTACAAATGACAAGGAAAGCTCCTGGTGTCTGGGCGAATGGTGTCCTCCCTGCATTATGTGGCCCGGAAAAGACCTGCATTCCGCTCATAAACCTGTACAGATGATTATTCCTCCTGCATATATTAACAATTATTATATGATAAAAGCGATGGAAAAAATATGCAGGATTGCGGAAATCACAGGCAAGACAGAGCTTGTGAAGGAATATCCCGCCAAAATCGAACAGCTTAAACAGCTTTTGCAGGCAGCATATTTCAACACCTTTGACCATAGCTTTTTTATGAATGCACAGGGTGCAAATGCCTTTGCATTGGATGTAGGTATCGGAACAGAGAAAACCTATGAAGCTTTAAAAAAGTACTATAAAAACATTGGATTCTATGATACAGGTATATTTGCTACAGATGTTTTGACTCGTGTTCTGTTTGAAAAAGGAGATGCAGAGCTTGCTGTAGACCTTTTGACGGGAAGCGGCGAGTATGGCTATGCAAAATGGATGGAAAATGGCGCTACAACTCTGCATGAGTATTGGGACAGCAACAGCAGTCGATCTCATAACCACCCAATGTTTGGTGCACCTGCCGCATATTTGTTTGAGTATCTTCTGGGCATAAAACAAAAGGAATTTACAGGCGGATACAAGTCGGTAATAATTGCACCTCAGGCAGTTTCGAAGTTCGGCAGAATGTCGGGCAGTATTACAACACCTCAGGGCGTGATTGCGGTGAGCTATAAAAAACAGGACGGCAAAGTTCTGTTTAGCGTTACAATTCCCGAAAACACCCAAGCGGTATTTTGCTTTGATAATACAGAAGCCGTTCTTAAAAAAGGGGAGAACTCACTGGAATTTGCCATTGATGGTGAATAAAATATCATTATATAAAATTTCCGGGATTGCAGCGAAATGCTTTTCGCTACAATCCCTTTGTGGCTTTAGAAAAATAGTGCAGAATGAGCAAATCGGACCCGATGTGGTACATAAGTACGTCGAGCGGTCCGATTTTTCTTCGTTGTTGCTTTTCAAGACCTGCCGCCTTGAAAAGCAACAATTTTTGGTGCGCCCGGCTTTTGTACAGGATGATATAGTGAGTGCTGCTTTTCGTCTGTTTTATCATAAAAACAGATCTTGTTTTAATGCTGATAAATGATATAATGGTTGTAAAGCGAGGTGGGTGAAAATGAAGATTTTAAATTTCGGTTCGTGTAATATCGACTATGTGTATTCGCTCGACCACATTGTACGCACAGGCGAAACGGAAACAACTCATAAGCTTGAAACATTTCCGGGCGGCAAGGGGCTTAACCAGTCGATAGCCGTTGCGCGTGCGGGCGCGAAGATTTACCATGCGGGATGTGTCGGAAATGACGGAGCCATGCTTCTTGATATTCTCGCAAACAGCGGTGTTGATATTTCACATATAAGAAGGCTCGGAGTAAAAAACGGTCACGCGGTTATCCAGCTTAGCTCGTCGGGAGAAAACTCGATATTCCTCTATCCCGGCTCAAATGAGATGATAGATAAAGAGCTTATAGACAAGGTGCTTTGCGATTTCGGAAAGGGAGATATTATTCTTCTGCAAAATGAGATAAGCAATGTCGGATACATCATTGAGAAGGCGTATAAAAAGGGAATGTGCATTATTTTTAATCCTGCGCCGTTCAATGACGGTATTCGGAATATTGATTTTAATATGATTTCATATATAGTGTTAAATGAAGTTGAAGCGGCTGAAATGTCGGGTTTTGAAGAACCTGAAAAAAGCCTTGAATATCTCGGATGCACATACCCCGACCTTCGGGTTGTGCTGACGCTCGGCGAGAACGGCTGTGTATATATGGACAGAGAACAAAAGCTCCGTCAGGCGGCATTCTCTGTTGACGTTGCCGACACAACTGCTGCAGGAGATACCTTCACCGGCTATTTTGCCGCCGGGCTTTCGCGCGGAGACGAGGTTTCAGATATACTCAAAACCGCGTCCGCAGCATCGGCAATTGCTGTGTCAAGAAGCGGTGCAGCGCCGTCCATTCCCGAAAGAGAAGAGGTTATGGCGGCACTCGAATATTTAAAAGTGAACAGTTCAAGCCGCAAAAACGAGAGCCTTCACAAAAGAATTGATGAGTATATCGGGCAGAATTTGAAAACCGCCGCGCTTTCCGAGCTTGCCGGAATTTTGGGATATTCCTCAGTCTATACCGGTGAGCTGGTAAAAAAGCTTACAGGTAAAACCTTTGCAAAGCTTTTGCAGAGTAAACGGTGCGCTGTCGCAGCGGAGCTTCTTGTAAATTCCGATCTTTCCGTAAAAGAAATTATAGAAAGCGTAGGTTATGAAAACGAAAGCTTTTTCCGTGAGATTTTTAAAGAGAGGTACGGCAAAAAGCCGCTTGAATACAGGAAATCTGCAAGAGGAGAATAAAACGCGGGGCTGTAGCAAAATGAATTGCTACAGCCCCAGCTTGATATTAAGCTGCACCGCTTTCTATGATGAGTTTTTTTGACTTTTGGATTATTTCCCGCCGTTGATATGGGTGCAGACAAGCCTGTCAATTGTGCTGCGTATTTCATCAAAATCAACCTTCGGGAGAAGATATGTCTGTTTACCTTCGGCTTCCGCCTCCCAGGAGGAAACACCGTCATCGCTTATGCGGATACGCCCCCGCGCGTGATAATTCCAGTACATTCCCGGGCGAACAGCTTCAAGCACAGCGCTGTGATCCCAGCTTTCTCTGCCGAGCTTGCAGCCCTCGGGGTGACACTCGTAAGCACGGCGTACAGGGTCATCCTTTGGCGCTTTGACAGCATAATCCTGCATGGATATGCATTGCAGACCGATTTCAAAGCCAGAGAGAACAAGCTCCCCCGGCCATTCATCGCACACAAGTTTAGCGGATGGAATGTCGTTTCTGATATTGTATTCGGGGATGATGGACGGGAACGACGCAGTGGGCTGAAAATGCCCGCCCATCGCAACGGTGCGCTTGATTTTTTTCTCAATCAGCTCCTTTCCGGAGAGAGGAGATATCTCGTCAGGGGTGCTTTGCAGCAGCATTGCCGCAGAGGTAAAATGCCCGACAATAACCAAGGTAACGCTGTTGTCCTCGGCTTCTGCCAGAGTCCGGCGCAGAACAGTCAGCGTATCAGGGGCACCCTTGTCGGTGCCGTAAGTATTTTCCGGGTATTTATTCGGAAATTCGCGGCAGAGGTTAGCGTCATAACGACCGGTCTGCTTTTCGATGCTATAATTAATCCCGATCGGAACCTCTCTACCGTGATAGGTATTTATAGCATCAATGCAGCCTGCCTTGAACGGGTTGCTGTAGCAGTGGGTGACGGAAAGCAGCTGCGCTTCACCGAGATCGCAAAGGCGGTGCAGCAGGGCAAGAGCACCTGCATCGTCGCAGTCTCCGCCGATGTCGGTATCAAATATGACGGATATTGGTTTCTTTCGTTCCATGAACAAGACCTCCAACGGTAAGTTTGTCTGAGATTTTTCATTATTATATAAGAAAAATGAAAAAAAGACAACAAGAAAAGCAAATCTCGATGTGAATGATACGGTTTTCTGACAAAACAGCTTGATTTGGGTCTGTTATTAAATGGGACGGCAGACACTTTCTGTATGTCTGCCGTTATTGAATGTTTCAGGATTTATTTTCTTGGTTAATTTCCGTTTTACCGTCAAGCCAGCTCCAATACCTATTGCCGTAATACCTGCTTTTGTTTTCAATTGGGCGGTATCTCAGCTTGTGCTCGGTTGTTGTCATTCCGTAAACCTCTTGAAATGCAGTGCAGAGACGCGATTTGTTGTGAAGTCCGACCTGCTTTGCAATTTCGCTGAGCGATTTTTCGGTAAATAAAATCAATCTCCTTGCATTATGCATTCTTACACAAAAGATGAAGTTTGAAACAGTGGTTCCGCATATCATCTCAAAATTACGTATAAAAGTGGCTCGGGACATTGCAGACAGAGCTGCAAGCGTATCAATTGTCAGTTTTTCGCTGTAATGCGCAGCAATGTGCTTTACCGACAATGTGATGGCATTTGCACGAGTTGAGAGATTTTTGTTTACGGAGATTTTCTCATTTCCTATGGATTCACACATAAGCCTGAGCAGACCAGCAAGAAGCTCGGCAAGCTTTTCGATGTTCATATTTTCCTTTAACAGAAATTCGCGGGACAGGCTTTTAACGGTGGACGTTGCAGTAACACGCTTTTCATTTTTAAACTCTGTATATACAGGAATTCGGTATCCGTCAAAATTAGCAAGACTTCCGATATAAGAGAAGTAGGAATATCCGCGGTCTGTAAAGAAGCTATCGCAAAATGAAGCGGAAATAACAATCGGAGTGGGATCGGAATTAAGCGAATTCATGGTATGCGGAGTATACGGCGGAACAAAAACACACGCTCCGGACGAAAGCTCATAAGTAATTCCGTCAATTGTGAAGGTAACAGAGCCGGAGATAACATAAAAAAGATCGGCGTAATTATGCATATGCAGCGTGTCCTGCTCGCGTTGACAATCAGTCAGAACATTAATCGGAAGCTTTCCCCGTAACAGGTCTGAACAGCTGATTTGCGGAAATACCATAATTCAACACCTCATTTCTTCAAAACCATTTTACCATAAATTTATAATGCTTGCAAGTGGAAAATGATACGATTTTGTAACGATGTCGTTTGAATTGGGCTTCATATAGATGTACAATATAGGTGTAGACTCGATAAAGCCATAAAAGTAAAGATAAAAAGGAGGAGAGCAATATGTCGGAACTTGCGCTTTTCGGAGGTCCAAAGTCAATAACCTATGAAGGGACCGGAAAGAATGACGGTTCGGATTTATTCGCGTGGCCGATAGTAACAAAAGAAGATGCAGACGCTGTCCTTGATGTTCTGTACCGCGGTGGTATGAGCGACACAGATGTCACAAAGGAATTTGAAAAAGACTATCGCGAATGGACGGGATCAAAGTATGCGCTCGGAGTGAATAACGGTACTGCGGCACTTCATGCAGCAATGTTCGGTTGCGGTGTCGGGCGCGGCGATGAAGTTATCTGTTCAAGCATAACATACTGGGCAAGCTGTACAGGCGCATTTTCTCTCGGTGCGACAGTTGTTTTCGCAGATATCGACCCGTATACGCTGTGTATTGACCCGAAGAAGCTTGAAGAGAAAATAACAGACAAAACAAAAGCAATTGTCGTTGTCCATTATCTCAGTTATCCCGCTGATATGGATGAGATTATGGCAATAGCGAAAAAACACAACATCAAGGTTATCGAGGATGTCTCCCATGCGCATGGCGGAAAATACAAGGGCAGGATGCTCGGTACCATCGGTGATGTCGGAGCGGCATCGCTTATGTCAGGCAAATCTCTTGCAATAGGGGAAGCAGGCATTCTGCATACCGACAACCGCGAGATTTATGACCGCGCTCTTGTTTTCGGAAGGCATGAGCTTATCAACGAAGACAATGTTGAAACAGAAGGACTTAAAAAGCTTTCGGGGCTTGCCCTTGGCGGATATAAATACAGAATGCATCAGTTATCTTCCGCGATGGGAAGAGTTCAGCTTAAAGCTTACGATGAGCGTTGCCGCGAAATCGACAAAGCGGCAAACTATTTCCTCGATTTGCTTGAAGGTCTTCCGGGAATCGGGACGCGACGCGTTGATTACAGCACCGGCTCTACAATGGCAGGCTGGTATGCTGCAGTTGCGTTCTACAAACCGGAGGAGCTTGGCGGGCTCTCAATCACGCGTTTCTGTGAGGCGCTTGCGGCGGAAGGCTACGCCGCGGCAAAAGCAGGCTGTAACCGCGCACTGCACACTCATCCGCTTTATAACGATATTGATGTATATAACGATGGAAAACCCACGCGAATTGCTTTTTCCGACAGAGATGTCCGTGTTGAGGACTGCGACCTTGAAGTTTCCGAGTATATCGGAGAGCGAACCTTCAGGCTTCCGTGGTTCAAGCATTTTGACAAGGAGGTTATCGAACAGCATGCAAATGCAATAAAAAAGGTTGTTCGTAACTATAAAGAGCTTCTTCCCGGCGATAAAGGAAATCCCGAGCAGCTCGGCGGCTGGTATTTCTTCAATCACGGCAAGAAACACTAAAACTAAAAAGGAGATGCAAGAAAATGAAAAAGATTGCGGCAATTATGTTATCTTTGGCAATGGTTATTTCCATGCTCCCCGCAGCATTTGCGGCGGATACGGCTGAGACGATAACGCTTGATTTTACGCAGGCAAATGTGGATATGTCACCGACAGAAGGAACCACGAGTCTTCTCATGTCTGACTGGAAGGTATCGGACGAATCGTTTAAGTTTAAATCGGCGTTTTGTATCGGAACGATAGCTGAATATACAACGCCCGACGGAACAGGTATAAACAGATTGTATTTCCGTGGTGGATTTACCGTGAACGGATGCAGTGCGAACGACAGTGAAGACGA
>JAFQGO010000224.1:0-8957 GCA_017398225.1 Oscillospiraceae bacterium
AATATACAACTCTGTTGTTCTGAAAGATATTGTTGCAAGAAAGAAGATAATGGATGTCCCTATGCTTGAAAATGTGATACGATTCATATTTGACAATATCGGAAATCCAACCTCGGCTACGAAAATATCAAATGCACTTGCATCGTCAAGAGGCAAGGTGTCTGTGAACACCGTCGAGACCTATCTGAAAGCTTTGCAGGAAAGCTTTATAATATATAAAGCTGAAAGATATGATATAAAAGGTAAACAGCTTCTTGAAACAGGCGGAAAGTATTATGTTGCCGACATTGGGCTGAGATATTTCCTTCTCGGGACGAAAAGAGCAGATCGCGGACATATTTTAGAAAATATCGTTTACCTTGAACTTTTAAGACGGGGATATGAGGTTCATGTTGGGAAAATAGGCAATGTTGAAGTGGATTTTATCGCAATCAATGATGAAGGATGCGAGTATTATCAAGTATCATATCGCGTTGATGACGAAGAAGTTTTGGAACGAGAGCTTAAGCCGCTTGACAGTATACCGGATCACAACCCTAAATTCTTGCTCACAATGGATGAAGAGCCGATGACCTCGCACAACGGAATAAAGCAAATCAATGTTCTGGACTGGCTTTTGAAATAAGAAATAAAAAGACTTGCGTTATGAAAAATCAGCACACTGAATAAACCAAAACCGCCGCGGGGATTATTGAGGTGGCGGTGATGCTAAAAAAGAACATTTTCAGGAGAAGCAATATGAAAACTTTTGTATTTTATCCACAATCACCACTTGACAAATGATACTGAATATGATACTGTATTTGTGTGAGGGGAAGTGATAGTGTGCCGCCGATAGAAAAAATATTGAATAAAATGAAAAACCAGCCTAACGGTATAAGAATTTCAGAAATAGATAAGGTGCTGACACATTATGGGTACAGGCTGGATAGACAGCGCGGCTCACATCGTCAATACATAAATAAAAATGGAGACGTAATTACAATAAAGGATGAAAGTCCTGCAAAAGCTGTTTACGTTAAAGATGTTTTGAATAGAATAAAGAATTTGCCAATAGAATAATAGTGATGAAAGGAGCGCATCGAATATGAAAAACAAAGAATATTATATGAACCTATCTTACAACATTATTGTTAATAAAATGAACGATGAGAGCGGGGTGTATTATACGGCGAGGGTGCTTGAGTTTGACGGGTGCAGAGGTGTAGGTGATACCTATGAAGAAGCGTACCGCGATATACTTGAGGCTATGGATGGCTGGATTGAAACAAAGCTCGAAAATGGTTTTGAAGTTCCTGAGCCGATGTCAACCGAAAAATACAGCGGGAAGTTCGTTTTGCGAATTCCTAAAACTTTGCACCGCGAGCTGAGTATAAAGGCAGCGGAGGAAGGCGTATCCTTAAATCAATATGCTTTGTATAAATTAGCGCATTGACGGAAACTAATCTGATTTGTTGAATAAACCAAAACCGCCGCGGGAAAATCCCCGCGGCGGTTTTGTGGTTGTGTGTAAGTTTTTTACGGTGTGACAACGCCTTTCTGAAGCAGAATGTTTGCGTAAAGCGCGGTTTCGCCGGTTGCGACTATTGCGTATGCTTCTTCAGCTTCGCGGTAAAACTCAAAGCGCTCAATCTCGCCGATAGCATCGGCACCTCGTGTGTCATGGCGCTTCACAATCTCGCAGTACTCGTCCCAGATGGGGGTCTCGACATCATCACCCGGCATAACCTGCATAAGATTTACCGGCTTATCAACGTAGGTATCAAGCGGGAAGAGCGTGAGAATGGCGTCGAGCAGCTCACACGCACCGTGACCGTCGGCTCGGATTACAATTGCATCTTTTCCGAGTGCTTCGGCAGGGAAATTACCATCGGCAATAACGATGCGGTCGCTGTGCCCCATTTCACAGAGAACCTTTAAAAGCTCGGGGGAAAGAATTGGCGGGATGTTTTTTAACATATGTATCGTCTCCTTGCGTAAGCTATTCTTCGTTAATTTGGACTTTAAATTCGCGCGGGGAAATGCCTTTGTATTTTTTAAATGTACGCGAAAAATGCGAAAGCTCATTAAATCCGCTTTCATACGCCGCATCGGTTACGCTTCTGCGGTTGGTTGACATCTCAAATGCGGCGCGCTCAACCCGCAAACGGTTTATGTATTCAGTCGGTGGCTGACCGGTAAACTCGCGGAACACGCGACATAAGTATTTTTCGTT
Organism: Oscillospiraceae bacterium; assembly: GCA_017398225.1. Lineage (GTDB taxonomy): Bacteria > Bacillota > Clostridia > Oscillospirales > JAAYXM01 > SIG480. Next base: position 2,216 of record JAFQGO010000224.1, read on the forward strand.
AAATCCCGATTGTGCGGCAAGGTCGGCAAGTGTGATTTTTTCGGTGTAGTTTTTCTCAATCCAGCTTATCAGTGATGCAACAATCTTCTTCTTGTGTCCGCGCAGATTCTTTTCCGATTTGCGTATTCGCCCGTCTGAGAGAAGGTGGAAAAACAGCTTGTTCAGTATCCCGCACACAGCAAGCTCGTAATATTTATCCGCCGCACACATGGTTTCAAAAAGCTCGACTGTGGTTTTGTACAGCGGCGTGTTTTCGGGATGAAGCTCGGGAACAAGCTCGGAATCTCCGGCGAGAAGAGGAATAAGATACCCCGCCGCTTTGCCCTGATGAAAGCCTCGAATCATATTCAAATCAAAGACAATGCATTCGTAAACGCAGTCCTCCGGCTCTGCACGGGTGAGAGTGTGACCGCTTACGAAGATGATGTCTCCGGTTTGGGCGAGATATTCTTTGTTGTTCAGAAAAACGCGCAGTTTTCCGGCAAGAACGCGGATGAGCTCAAATTCCCTGTGCCAGTGGAGCTGCATCACATAGCGGATGTGGCGATGGTCGAGAAAATAATACTCTATCGGAAAATCCGGTGAGCCTTGCTGTTTTGTTTCTTCATAGTCAATAATATTCATACAAAGCCTCAAAAAGTGAAAATACATCAAGTTTGGAAAAGGATATGACAAGTATTTTGCGGTAAAAGATACTATAATTCAAATATAGCATATAATGTGTGAAATTTCAACCTTAAATATATTTTCGGAGGTAGTTTTTTTATGGCAGAGAACAGATTGATAGGGGAATATCCCGTAATAGGCATCCGTCCGACGATTGACGGACGCCGCGGGCCGCTTAAGGTACGTGAGTCGCTTGAGGTTCAGACGATGAATATGGCAAAGAGCGCCGCCCGTCTTTTTGAGGAAAACTTAAAGTATTCAAACGGTGAGTCTGTGAAGGTTGTTATTGCCGACACAACAATCGGACGTGTAGCAGAGGCTGCTGCGTGTGCAGACAAATTCCGCCGCGAGGGCGTTGACATAACGCTAACCGTCACTCCGTGCTGGTGCTACGGAGCAGAAACAATGGATATGGATCCCAACACGATAAAGGCGGTGTGGGGATTTAACGGAACAGAGCGCCCGGGTGCCGTCTACCTTGCATCGGTGCTTGCAACCCACTCGCAAAAAGGGCTTCCTGCTTTCGGCATCTACGGAAGCGAGGTTCAGGATGCTGATGATACAAGCATCCCGGCGGACGTCACGGAGAAGCTTTTGCGGTTTGGCCGTGCGGCTGTTGCGGCGGCGACAATGCGCGGAAAGTCATACCTCCAGATAGGCTCTATCTGTATGGGAATCGGCGGCTCGATTATTGATACGGATTTTATCGAGGATTATCTCGGAATGCGCGTTGAGTCTGTTGACGAGGTCGAGGTTATCCGCCGTATGACAGAAGAAATATATGACAAGGAAGAGTTTGAAAAGGCGCTTGCGTGGACTCGTGAAAACTGCATTGAGGGCTTTGATAAGAACCCTGAGAATATGCAAAAGGATCGCGCGAGAAAGGATGCTGACTGGGAATTCGTTGTCAAGATGATGCTAATCATCAAAGACCTTATGAACGGGAATAAGAACCTTCCCGAGGGCTGTGAGGAAGAGTCTGTCGGTCACAACGCCATTGCTGCAGGCTTCCAGGGACAGCGCCAGTGGACGGATTTTTATCCCAACTGCGATTTCCCCGAAGCTCTTCTCAACACGTCGTTTGACTGGAACGGCGCGCGAGAGCCGTACATACTCGCAACTGAAAATGATGTTCTCAACGGTCTTGGTATGCTCTTCATGAAGCTTCTCACCAACCGCGCACAGATGTTTGCCGACGTGCGTACATACTGGAGCGGAGATGCCGTGAAGCGCTGTACGGGCTATGATATAGAAGGACACGCAAAAGACAGCGACGGATTTATCCATCTTATCAATTCCGGCGCGTGCTGCCTTGACGCAAACGGCGAAGCTCGAGACGAAAACGGAAATCCCGTTATGAAGCCGTGGTATGAAGTCAACGAGGTTGACCAAAAGGCTATTATGGAAAACACGACTTGGAATTACGCAGACCTCGGATATTTCCGTGGCGGCGGATATTCCTCACGCTTTATAACAAAAGCTGAAATGCCGGCTACAATGATAAGGCTTAATCTTGTTAAGGGACTCGGACCTGTTCTTCAGATTGCCGAAGGCTGGACGGTTGAGCTTCCCGATGACGTTACCGATACTCTCTGGAAGCGTACTGACTACACGTGGCCGTGCACGTGGTTTGCTCCGCGTTGCACCGGCAAGGGGGCGTTTAAGAGCGCTTATGACGTTATGAACAACTGGGGTGCAAACCACGGCGCAATTTCTTACGGACACATCGGCGCTGACCTTATCACGCTCTGTTCAATGCTCCGTATTCCGGTATGTATGCACAATGTTCCGGAAGAGAAGATTTTCCGCCCGAGCGCGTGGAATGCTTTCGGTATGGATAAAGAGGGGCAGGATTACCGCGCCTGCGCAGCATTCGGACCGCAGTTTAAGAAGTAGGTGAAAGACTATGCAGACTTGTCTTGCGATTGATATAGGTGCCTCCGGAGGACGCCACATTCTCGGCAAATTGGTGGACGGACGGCTTGTAATGCGCGAGGTGTACCGTTTTGAAAACGGCATCGAGGAAAAGGACGGAGTTCTTATCTGGAATATAGATTCGCTTTCCGAGAATATTATCCGCGGGCTTGAAGTCTGCCGCGATGCGGGAGAAATCCCCGATACCGTGGCGATTGACACGTGGGGTGTTGATTATGTTCTCCTTGATGAGAACGGCAAGCCGATTTATCCGTGCATTGCATACCGTGACGACAGGAATGAAGCGGCGATCCCCGAGGTCGAAAAGATAATCTCATTTGACGAGCTTTATGCAAGGACCGGCATCCAGAAAGCAAGCTACAACACCGTTTATCAGCTTATGTGTGATAAAACAAGCGGAAAGCTTGCAAAGGCATCGTATATTCTCCTTATGCCGGATTATTTTTCATACGTCCTTACGGGCGTGTTGAAGAATGAATATACTATGGCAAGTACATCCTCGCTCGTAAATGCGAAGACTCGGCAGTGGGATATGGAGCTTATTGAAAAGCTGGGATATCCGAAAAAGCTTTTCCGCCCTCTTTGCGAGCCGGGAACAGCTGTCGGTCGCTTCTCACCGGAGATTGAGGCGCGAGTCGGTTTTTCGGCAGAGGTAATCTTTGCACCGGCGCACGATACTCAGTCAGCCGTCCTTGCGTGCCCGATAGACGATGAAAGCGTATACATCTCATCCGGTACGTGGAGTCTTGTCGGTACAGAGCTTGAGAGCCCGGTTTCGACGGATGCCGCGAAAACAGCAAATTTTGCAAACGAAGGTGGGGCAGCGGGAAGATACTGCTTTCTCAAAAATATAATGGGTATGTGGCTTTTCCAGAGCATAAGGAAGGAAATCGGCAAAGACAAATACAGCTATGACGATATGATGCATATGGCAATGGAAAGCACATATGACAGCGCGATTGACCCGACGGACAACGCGTTCCTTGCGCCGAAGAGTATGGTTGAGGCAATCCGCACATATCTCGGGGAGCCTGAGCTTCCGATAGCAGATGTTTTGCGCTCGGTTTATCTCGGGCTTGCACGGTCGTATAAAAAGACGGTTGACGAGATAAGCTCGGTTACAGGAAAAAAGGTAAGCCGTATATGCATTGTCGGCGGCGGAAGCCGTGATGAATACTTAAACCGCTTAACGTACGAGGTCACCGGCTGCAGAGTAAGCGCGGGACCGACGGAAGGCACTGCGGCAGGAAACATCCTTTCGCAGATTATGGCAAAAAATCCGTCCTTCACTCTTGCTGATGCGCGAAAGTGCATAAAGGACACATTTGCAATCAAAGAAATATAAAGAAAATGCTAAAAAGCTCCGGAATGCAAAGAAAATAAACTTTTTGCAAGAAAAATCCAAAACATTGTTTTGGATTTTTCTTGCAAATGTGATGTGTTTATGCTACAATATAGGGTGGAAATTAATCAGGAGGTCTTTTATATGTCAGGAAAAGTCATCCTCGGTGCTCAGTGGGGCGATGAGGGAAAGGGTAAATTTATTGATATTTTTGCATCGGAGGCAGACCTTGTTGTTCGTTCGCAGGGCGGTAATAACGCAGGTCACACGGTTATCGTTGGCGATAACGTGTATAAGCTCCATCTCATCCCGTCGGGCATTCTCTATTCGGGAACAATGAATGTTATCGGTTCGGGTGTTGTGCTTGATCCGAAGGTTATTCTTGCAGAAATGGACGAGCTCGCTTCAAAGGGCGCACCGCTTGATAACCTCTTTATCGACGAGCGCACGCACGTTATAATGCCGTGGCACATTGAGCAGGACGGCCTTGAGGAGGCTGCCCGCGGTGCAGGCAATATCGGAACAACCAAGAAGGGCATCGGCCCGTGCTATATGGACAAGGCTCAGCGCATCGGCATCCGTATGCATGACTTCATCTCAAAGGATAAGTTCTTTGCAGCGGTAAAGCGCGTGGGCGAAATGAAAAATAAGCTGTTTGTAAGCTACTATGGCGGCAAGGCACTTGACCTTGATGCAATCGCAGAGGAATACTGGGGCTATGCCGAGCGTCTTGCACCGATGGTGCGCGATACAAGCGTTATGGTCTTCGATGCAATCAAGGCAGGGAAAAAGGTTCTTTTCGAGGGCGCACAGGGTACGCTTCTTGATATTGATATGGGAACATATCCGTACGTTACATCCTCTCATCCGGTTGCAGGCGGCGTTTGCGTTGGTGCAGGCATTGGACCGACTCTTATCGACGAGGTTGTAGGCATATTCAAGGGTTACACCACACGCGTCGGTCAGGGTCCGTTCCCGACAGAGCTTGATGACGAGGTCGGCGAATACATCCGTCAGGCGGGTGCAGAGTTTGGCGTAACAACAGGCCGCGCACGCAGAACGGGTTGGTTTGATGCAGTTATGGCGCGCTATGCAGTCCGTGTAAACGGTCTTACATCCATTGTAATCAACAAAATTGACCCGCTTCGCGGTCTTCCGAAGATTAAGCTTTGCACAGCTTATGAAATGGACGGCAAGATTATAAACGATTTCCCGGCAGACCTTGATAATCTCGCAAAGTGCAAGCCGGTTTATGAAGAATTTGACGGCTTTGATGAAGATCTTTCCGGAATCAGAAACTACAACGATTTCCCGGAAAGCGTAAAGACATATATCGACGCTGTTGAGAAGGCTTGCGGATGCAAGGTTTCCATCGTTGGTGTAGGTCCTGACCGCGAGCAGATAGTTTATAAGGATTAGGAGAGATTCTTATGTCTAAAATAAATGTTGTAGGTCTTGGATATATCGGGCTTCCGACTGCGCTTATGTTTGCTTCTCACGGCGTTGAGGTTGTGGGAACAGACTATAACGCAGAGCTTGTTGCAACGCTTAACGCAGGGAAAACAACCTTTGAAGAGGATGGGCTTGACGAGTTGTTTGCTAACGCTCTTTCCTGCGGGATAAAGTTCACTACGGAGTATATCGCAACGGACGTTTATATCGTTTCGGTGCCCACTCCGTATGACAAGGCAAGCAAGAAAATTGACCCGAAATACGTTATCAGCGCGGTTGAGAGCGTTATGGCGGTTTGCCCGAAGGGTGCAACGGTTGTTATTGAGTCAACCGTATCACCGGGAACAATTGACCGCTTTGTGCGTCCGGTTATCGAAGCGAACGGCTTTGTTATCGGGCGTGACATCAATCTCGTTCACGCGCCGGAGCGTATTATTCCGGGCAATATGGTGTACGAGCTTGAGTATAATTCAAGAACAATCGGCGCGGACAGCAAGGAAATCGGCGAGAAGATAAAGGCTCTTTATGCTTCCTTCTGCAAGGGAGAGATCGTTGTTACCGATATCCGCACGGCAGAGATGTCAAAGGTTGTTGAGAACACCTTCCGTGATATCAACATCGCCTTTGCAAACGAGCTTGCAAAAATCTGCCGCAGTGACGGTATGGATGTTTATGAGATTATCCGCATCGCAAACAAGCATCCGCGCGTAAACATTCTCCAGCCCGGTCCGGGTGTCGGCGGTCACTGTATTTCCGTTGACCCGTGGTTCCTTGTCGGAGATTATCCCGGTCTTGCAAACATCATTCTTGCGGCTCGTAAGATAAACGATTCTATGCCTGAGTTTGTGCTTGAGCGCATCCGTGAGATTATGGATGAAAACAACATCACCGATATTTCCCGTGTTGGTCTTTACGGTCTTACCTACAAGGAAGATGTTGATGATGTGCGGGAGAGCCCGGCACTGCAGATGCTTGACAGCATGAAGCGTCATCTCGGCGGAAAGATTTGTGCTTACGATCCGTTTGTTAAAACCCGTTTGTGTGACGGTCAGGTATTTGACTTTGATGAGTTCTTATCATCGGTTGATATCGTTGTTGTGCTTACATCGCATACGCATATAAAAGAAAACGCGGATCGCCTGAAGGATAAGATTGTTTTCGACACACGAAACATCATTTCCGGCGAAAAGGTTTATAAGCTGTAAGAAGAGTATAATAAGAGGGCGTGTCACAAGCAAAATGATGCTGAGATGCGCCCTTTTTTTAATAGTGCGCTCGGCATGCGTAATAACTTGGCGGTGGAAGTCCGCTACAGGCTTGGCAGTAGGAACTGTTAGCTAAAGACAA
>JAFQGO010000225.1:0-8678 GCA_017398225.1 Oscillospiraceae bacterium
AGGATACCCGATAGTTGACGGACTGATTACCGATAAAAAAGGTGAGCTTGACAAAGCGGAATGGTCGCTCTGCCTTTCGGAAGATGATAACGTTGTTTTCGTGCATATTCCCCCGAGAGAAAGCTTTGACGTTGCCGCTATGGAAGCTTCATACGCGCGTGCAAGAGAAATCCTTGCAAAGCACTATCCCGACCGCCCTTACAGCGCTTTCTTCTGCCGCTCGTGGCTTATGTCCCGCGATTTACGTAAGGTATTAAAGCCGACGTCGAATATTCTTGCGTTTCAGGATAAATACATACATTACCCGTGTCTGTGCAACGGCACACAAGTCTTTAACAACGTCTTTCCCGGAATTGCTGTTTCTGAGGACTACACCGCGCTTCCCGAAGAAACCAGCCTTCAGAGAAACGTAAAAAACCTGTATATCAATGGTGGACATATTCTCAACGACTGCGGATTTTTCTTTTAAATAAGAATTTACCTTGTGAAAACTTTCGCATTGAGATACAATAAAAATAATTTATATAATAAATATTACATAAATGAGGAGAGAGAAAAATGAGTATTTTTAAACTTTGTGCTTTCGCAGACGAAGCAGACCCGGCGGTAAGCGGTCAGATTGACGCGCTTCACGGCAACGGTATTGAGCTTATTGAGCTTCGCGGCGTTGACGGTAAGAACGTAACAGAACTTACCTGCGATGAAATGCGTGATCTCCGCCGCCGTCTTGATGATGAAGGTATCAAGGTCTGGTCAATCGGTTCACCGATAGGCAAGATTGATATCAACGGCGATTTTGATGCTCACGTTGAGCTTTTCCGCCACACCCTTGAGCTTGCAAACATTGCGGGAGCAGGAAAGCTTCGTATGTTCAGCTTCTTTATGAATCCGGAGGATGCTCCGAAATACAAGAACAAGGTTATCGAGCAGCTCGGCGTGTTAGTCGATGTTGCAAAGGGCAGCGGCATCACTCTCTGCCACGAAAACGAAAAGGACATCTACGGCGATATTGCATCACGTTGCGTTGATATCCACAAGGCTCTTCCCGAGCTTCGTGCGGTTTATGACCCGGCAAACTTCGTACAGTGCGGTCAGGACACCCTTGAGGCGTGGGATCTTCTCGCTCCGTATATCGACTATATGCATATGAAGGATGCCCGTCCGGACAAGGTCATTGTCCCCGCAGGCAAAGGCGCAGGAAATGTTCCGAAGCTTCTTGAAAATTATGCGGCAATCGGCGGCGGTGTAATAACTCTCGAACCTCATCTTTATGAGTTCGTTGGTCTTGCCGGTCTTGAGCGCGAGGGTGCAACCTCCGTTATCGGCAACAACTATTCCACAAAGCGTGAAGCTTTTGATGCAGGCGTAAACGCACTTAAAGCACTTATATAAAGTTAAATTTACATAAAAAGGAGAGAAACATCATGCAAATCGGTGCCCAGCTTTACACAGTCCACAACCACACAAAAACTCTTGAGGATTTTTCTGCAACACTTAAAAAGGTAGCAGATATCGGTTACCGCTCGGTTCAGGTTTCCGGAACCTGCGCCTACGAGCCGGAATGGCTCCGCGACGAGCTTGCAAAGAACAACCTCGTCTGTGCAATGACACACATTGCTCCGAAGCGCATCATTGAAGAGACAGAGGATGTTGTCCGTCAGCACGCTGTTTTCGGATGCAAACACATCGGTATCGGCGGTATGCCAGTGGATATGCGCGGCACACTTGAGGGATACAATGAATTTAAGAAAGTATATCTCCCGGCAGCAGAGAAAATGCGTGACCTGGGCGCAAAGCTCCTCTACCACAACCACTGGTTTGAGTTCGATAAGTTAGAGGGCAAGGACGTTATCGAGCGCATCCTTGAAGACTTCCCGGAAGACAGCATTGACTTTACTCTTGACCTTGGCTGGGCTGCATTTGCTGACAAGGATGTTTTGGCGCTTATTGATATGCTCAAGGGCCGCCTTTCCCGCATCCACCTTAAGGACTTTGCAGACAAGCCGGCAGACGGAAGCATCGAAACCCCCGCATATCTCCGTCCGATTTTTGAGGGCAAGCTTCCGTATGAAGACTACATAAACGCTCTCTCAAAGGTAGGCTGCGAATATATGCTCGTCGAGCAGGATTGGTGCTACGATGAGGATGAGTTCGAGTGCCTCAAGAGAAGCTTTGAGAACGTAACATCCCGTTTCCCTAACGTGAAGTAAAAAAATTCAAATTAATTTATAAGGAGAGTTTTAAAAATGGATAAGGTAAGACTTGGTATTATCGGTTATGGTAATATGGGCAACCCTGTTACAAAATGGGTTGTCAAGGATAAGAACTGCCCTGAGATTGAAGTTACTGCTATCTGCGATTGGGATGAAAAGCGCATCGAGACCGCAAAGAAGGATTACGCAGACTATGATTTCAAGTATTTCTCCGATGCAGAAGAAATGATGAAGGCAGGCGTTGTAGATGCAGTTTATATCGCGGTTCCCCACTACGACCATCCGGTTCTTGCACAGAAGGCATTCGCTCTCGGCATTCACGTCATGCTTGAAAAGCCCGCCGGTGTTTACACTAAGGCTATCCGCGAAATGAATGCTGCAGCGGAGCGCGCAGGCGTTAAGTTCGGTATGATGTTCCAGCAGAGAACACGTCCGATGTACCAGAAGGCAAAGGAAATCCTTTCTTCCGGTGTTTACGGTCAGATCAGAAGCGTAAACTGGCTTATCACGACCTGGTTCCGTTCACAGCAGTATTATAATTCCGGTTCATGGCGTGCAACCTGGGCAGGCGAAGGCGGCGGCGTTCTCCTCAACCAGTGCCCGCATCAGCTTGACCTTCTCGCATGGCTCTGCGGTATGCCGGAAGAAATTTACGCAAAGTGCTCTGTTGCCCAATGGCACGACGTTGAGATTGAAGACGATGTTATTGCAACCCTTAAATACAAGAACGGCGCAATGGGAAGCTTTATCACATCAACAGGTATCAATCCGGGTACTAACCGCCTTGAAATTGCACTTGACAAAGGCACTATGATTGTTGAAAACGATAAGGTTACCATCAACGAGCTCAGTATGAGCCTTGCTGATTACACAGGTATCAACCAACCGCCGCTTCAGATAACAAAAATCAACTATGAATTCCCCGAAAACAAAGCTCCGGGTCATGCAATTATGCTTAATTCCTTCGCAGGCGCAATTCTCCGTGGCGAGGAAATGTATGCGGGTGCCGAGGACGGCCTCAATGAGCTTACTCTCTCCAACGCAATGTATCTCTCCTCTTGGACTGATTCCACAATCAAGCTTCCGTTGGATGAGGATCTCTTCTATGAAGAGCTTAAAAAGCGCATTGCAACATCCAAGCACAAGACTGTTGAGGCTCAGACAATCGACGCATCAAGCATGTTCTAATCCAAATCGGATAATTTTAATAAGCTTTCTCATCATTCACCATAAGAAGAGGGCGTGCGGATCCATTCCGTGCGCTCTCTTCGCAATTTTTGCCGGAATTTTGTTGATATTGCTCACAACCATCTTGAAAACCGCCCCTTTGTGTGGTACAATATTCTCATAAGGAGATGTATAAAAAATGTATGAAGATGTAAAGAACGCTCTGCACACTGCCGCACAGGAGCTTATTGAAAATGCCGGACTTTCCCGCGGTGATATTGTTGCCGTCGGCTGTTCGACCAGCGAGGTTATGGGCGAAAAAATCGGCACATCGAGCGTTGCCGAGCTTGGAAAGCTAATATATGATTCTCTCGCAGATGTATTCTCCCCTGCCGGGATTTACATTGCGGCACAGTGCTGTGAGCATTTAAACCGCGCCATTATTATTGAGCGCGAAGCGGCAAAGAATGCATACATATGCAACGCCGTTCCTCAGCCGAAGGCAGGCGGTTCTTTTGCAACCGCGGCATACGGCGCAATGCGCGATCCGGTCGCGCTTGAGAGCATATCCGCCGATGCGGGTATGGATATTGGCGACACGCTTATCGGTATGCATGTGCGACCTGTTGTTGTTCCCTGCCGTCTGTCGGTTAAAAATATCGGCTCGGCACACCTTGTCTGCGCACGGAGCCGCGCGAAATTCATCGGCGGTGAGCGTGCACATTACGACGATAATCTTAAATAACTTTTTCTTACAAAAACGGAATGTAAAAATTTATCTCCACGTTTTTCCTTACATAAAAATCCCTTGAATGTAAACAATAGTGTTATAACATCAAAACAAAAAGGGGATTTATATAATGAAAGCAACAGGAATTGTAAGAAGAATTGACGATCTCGGTCGTGTTGTTATTCCAAAGGAAATCCGTCGAACAATGCGTATTCGTGAGGGCGACCCGCTGGAAATTTACACAGACCGTGACGGTGAAGTGATTTTTAAAAAATACTCACCGGTCGGTGAGCTTGCATCGTTTGCAACCTCAATATGCGAAACTCTCTACAAAACAACCGGGGCGACAGCACTTGTCACAGACAGAGACACAGTCATCGCAGTGTCCGGCGTGCAAAAACGAGAGCTTATGGAAAAACGTGTATCCGAAGAGCTTGAGCATATTATAGAGTCACGTCAGATTTATCAACACCGCCAGGGCGAGACAGCAATATCCGTTACCGATACAAAAAACGGAAGCTATATCTCCATCGCCGCACCAATTCTCTCCGAGGGTGATGTTTCGGGATGCGTGGTTTTTGCCTTTGACGGGAGCGAGGCGGAATTGGGTGAGACGGGATATAAGCTGGCACAGACGGTTGCAGGATTTCTTGGTAAGCAGATGGAGTCATAGGAAAATCCAGATAAGTGCCGCAAAAGTTACGGACAATTGCCGGAGCTTTTGCGGCGCTTTTTGTTGCATCCGGTCAAATAATGCTTGTAAGTGGAGCCTGTTTATGATAATATATATTGTAGATGATTATGACCTTAAAAGAGGAAAGTGATTAAAATGCAGAGTGAAAAAATTTCTATTTACGGCATTTCATACAACAACGTAACGTTAGATGAGGCAGCGTGTCTCTGTGAAGAACTTCTTAAGGAAGAAAAAAACCATATTGTTGTTACTCCGAATGCAGAGATTGCATACTTGGCAACAAAGGACAAGCAGCTCGGGAGAATAATAAACTCTGCAGACGTTGCGGTTGCTGACGGAATCGGTGTTGTATATGCATCAAAAGTCTACGGAACGCCCGTCAAGGAAAAGGTGCCCGGAGTCGAGCTTGGTATGCGCGTGCTTGAAAATGCCGCAAAAAGCGGAAGAGGTGTATTTTTTCTCGGGGCAAAACCGGGCGTTGCCGACCTTGCGGCGGCAAAGATTTCTGAAAAATTCCCCGGTATAAACTTTGTTGGCATCCGCGACGGATATTTCAAGGATGATAGCGAGGTTATTGAAAATATAAACGCAAGCGGCGCGGAAATTCTTTTCGTATGTCTTGGTGCACCGAAGCAGGAACAGTGGATGGCAGAAAACCGAGATAAACTGAATACACGTCTTATGCTGGGGCTTGGAGGCTCATTTGACGTATATTCAGATACAGTTAAGCGTGCACCGAAAATATTCATAAAGCTCGGTCTTGAGTGGTTTTACCGCTTGCTCAAAGAACCAAAGCGTTTAGGCCGTATGATGGCGCTTCCTAAATATATGTTTGCCGTTATTCTCGACAGGCTCGGAAGGAAGGGAAAGTAATGCGCGGAAAACTCATTACGATTGAAGGAACAGACTGTTCGGGAAAATCCACGCAGCTTGAGCTTTTATGCAAAAGGCTTGAGCGTGAGGGGGCAGACTTTTTAAAGATCGCGTTTCCCAGGTATGACAGTGAATCCTCCGCTCTTGTCCGGATGTATCTCGGCGGAGCTTTCGGAGAAAACGTTGCCTCCGTCAACGCCTACGCGGCATCAAGCTTTTTTGCAGTTGACAGAATAGCTTCGTATCTGCGCGAATGGAAGGATTATCTTGAAAACGGCGGCACGGTTCTTCTTGACCGTTACACCACTTCTAATGCTATATATCAGGCAAGTAAGTTGCCGGAGAGCGAGAGGGCTGCCTTTTGCGACTGGCTGTTTGATTACGAATACAACCTGCTTGGCTTACCTGAGCCGGATGCTGTAATTTTTCTTGATATGCCACCGGACTGTGCCGAAAGACTTATGAGCCGTCGCGAGGGAGGAGAGGATATCCATGAAAAAGATAAGGATTATCTCAAGACGTGTTACCGTGCCGCGGGCGCTCTTGCCGATAAATATTCATGGAAGAGAATACTTTGTGCTGAGAATGAAAATATTAAGTCAATAGAAGAAATTCACGCGGAGATATTTGATATGGTTTCGCGTGTTTTGACAGAGGGTAATCAAAATGCTTAAATTCAGACCCGTGCATGCGGAGGATTTTGAAACAGCCGCACCGATAATGAAGGCTACGGGATACAATTCAACAGAAAGCTCTTTTGTTATTTTATACACATGGAGCGGGTTATATAACGGTGAAGTTTGCATTGACGGTGATACCGTTTTTATCCGTTCCCGCGGTGAAAAAGGTGTATCGTATCTGCCACCGCTCGGCGGAGATATGAAGTCTGCACTTTTGAAAATTGCAGAGACGGAAAAAAATGCAGGAGAAATTCATTTTCATTCTGTTACCGACCGTATGCGTGAGAAGCTTGAAGAGGTATTCCCCGGCGAATTTGAGTATACGGAAAGACGAAAAAGCTTTGACTATATCTACCTCACGGAGGAGCTTGCCACGCTTTCTGGAAAAAAATTTCATCAGAAGCGCAACCATGTAAACAAATTTTTAAAGCGCTATGAGGGACGGTTTGAGTACAACAATATGACCGAGGCTGATATCCCGGAGGTTTTGAATTTTCAGAACAAATGGATATCTATGGCATCGGAAAAAGAAGGACAAGAGGCTTTGCGTTATGAAACAACAGCTATAGAAAAGCTTCTGTACCATTTCGACCGCTTTGATTTACGCGGCGGTGTTTTGCGCGTAGACGGAAATATCTGTGCGTATTGCATAGGCGCGAAGATAAGCGGAGACACTGTTGATGTAATGGTTGAAAAAGGCGACTATGCATATGACGGTGTATATCAGGCGATAAACAAACTGTTTGCAGAAAACAACTGCGGTGACGTTTTGTATATAAACCGCGAAGAGGATATGGGAATAGAGGGACTCCGCCGCGCAAAGCTTTCATATTGTCCGACGGTGCTTCTGAGAAAGTACGGTGCTGTATGGAAAAGGAAATAAGATGTGCAAAAGCATCTGATATAGAAGAAATAAGAAAACTGTGGGCAGAATGCTTCCCGAACGACACGGAATATGCACACTTTTTCTTTGACCGTGTGTTTAAGCTTTCTTGTGCACGCGTATGCACGGTTGACGGTACCGTTGCAGGTATGCTTCACTCCTTCCCTTATGATTTTGCGACACCGGACGGAATTTTACACGCAAAGTATATTTACGGTGTCGGAACCGCAAAACAGTATCGCGGACTTGGTATTGCCGGAGAGCTTTTGCAGGAAGAGGCGAGAGATTGCGACTTCACGGTAATAATCCCGCAGAGCGAAAGCCTCTTCAAGTTTTACGAAAAGAACGGATTCACAGAGCTTTTCACGGTGACAAAAATAACAACAGCACCCGGCGAAGAAAAAAAGCTTGTGCGTGCAGGTAAAAGCCGCATTACGGAGCTCAATGCAATGTACGAGAATATGTGCCGCGGCGGGATTTACCCCGTGCGGACACCGGAGCGCTGGGAAACCCTTATTGCCGAGCATGAGTTTCTGGGCGGCGGAATTTCCCTTTTTGACGGCGGATATTGCGTGCATTATAAAAAGGGAGACCGCCAGGGAATAAGCGAGCTTTGCGCAACAATCGGAAGCTCTCCATTCGGATATGAATGTGAAGCAATTGTTCCCGGCAACGATATGCCGATAGGTGCGGCGCGGCTTATAAGTGAGCGCGCCCGTGAAATTTTCGCCAAAGGATACAACAGATATTTAAATCTTATGCATAACTGATTGGAAAGGATTGAGATTATGGTATATCTTCTTTTAGAAAACGGATTTGAGATGTGTGAAGCTCTTGCTCCGGTGGACATTCTGCGCCGCGGAGGTGTTGACGTTGCAACTGTTGGTGTTTCCGGACGTGAAGTAACCTCATCTCACGGAGTTAAGATTTCTGCTGATAAGGAGTTTTCCGATATCGTTTTGTCCGATATGGAAATGCTTATCATCCCGGGTGGACAGCCGGGCGTGGACAACCTTTGGGAAAACGAAGCTGTACGCGAGCTTGTGATAAACGTTCACAACGCAGGAATAAAAATTTCCGCTATCTGCGCTGCTCCGATTATCCTTGCACGGCTTGGAATTCTTGACGGAAAAACGGCAGTATGTTATCCGTCTTGCAGCACGGAACTTGAAAAAGCCGATTTCCGCAGCGGGTGCGGTGTTGCAAGCTGTGACGGAATTATAACCGGACGTGCAGCAGGCGATGCATATGATTTTGCATTTGAAATACTGCGTACACTCTGTGGTGAGAAAGAAACGGCACGTGTGCGGGATGCAATATGCTATGAATAAGAGCGAAATGCGCTCTCTTATGCGCGACCGTATATCGGAAATCCCGGAGGATAAAAGACTTTCCGAGGATGCGGCAATATATGAAAATGCGCTGTCTATGTCCGAAT
>JAFQGO010000226.1:0-2938 GCA_017398225.1 Oscillospiraceae bacterium
AAATATACGAGAGAGCAATATCTGCAGATGATTCCGCAAAGCGCGGTGAAGCAGTGCTTTATAGATGCACCGGGCTTTAATGCGGCATGGGATTATTTTGTCACCCCGGAAGGACGTCACTATATCCCTTGCTGTGCCGAGGGAACCTTTCCGGAATATGTAAAACTGTATGAATATCTGCCGGAAACAAACAAAATGAAGCTTCTTTTTGACCTGGAAGAGGAAATTACCGTTTATCCGCGAACGATAAGACCGAGCAAATTTCACACATCTATCAATCAGATGCCGGACGGAAAGCTCATTATGATGACGCACACAACAGCCAGCGCACCGGGACATCCGTGTTGGATGCCGGAAGCGTATTACACGCATATGTGGGAAGGCTATATGGGCTCGAACGCAATTATTTATGATCCGGAGACGGGAAAGGTTGAGGATTTGGGTATTCCCGTGCCGCGTGATTCTGTTTACGGCGCAAAATATATTGAAGAACTGAACGCTATGTTCTTTGTCACATTTGTCCGCGGACATGCGTATTTGTTCGAGCTTGACAACCGCTCGGTAACAGATTTTGGACAGTGTACGGAGTTTGGTGTGTATCATCTTCATGAAGGTCCGGATAAAAATATTTATTTTTCCACAAGAAGCGGAGAACTTTTCCGTTTTGATATACAAAAGAAAAAGGTGGAATACACAGGAATTGAAATTCCAAGGGAGGACTCAACAGTTTCCAGAACAAACAACGTTTTTGCATATTCTATAAACGGTAAAGATAAGAGAATATATTTTGTTACGCACACCGGAAGACATTTCTTTGCGTATGATCCCGTGAAAAATACTCTTCAAAAACTCGGCTTTACCGTGCCTGAGGGTATGAGGGAAACACATCCCGACTCAAAGGTTTTCGGTATGGTGTTCGATGAGTATGGTAAGCTGTGGTATACGGTGCATACAAATATGATCCACCTCTGTCGCATCGAAATCGAAAATCCCGAGGCAGAGCCGGAATGCTTCGGCCTTGTCGGAACGGAAAAGCGTTGCCATGATTGTATCGAAAACATCTATATTAAAGATGACGTTCTTTATATGGCGGATGCAAACCACGGTCCGGATGCTCCTGGGATTGTGTCGGTAGACCTTCGTGAGGTTAGAAAAAATGCTGATGCGCCGAGGGTGATTTGCCGTGATGAAATTGCATACATAAAAAGAAATAACGAATTTGTGAACGAAGATATATACGGCGACAACCTTGAAAAGAACGGAAAAAGCATAATTGATTTTTATGCTCAGGAAGCACGGGATGCAAAATATATGAGTGAAAATCCCTTTGCCTTTGGAAAAGGGAAAAAGTATGTCTGCAAACTGTGGAAAAAGCTGGGAACGGACGGTTCGCAGGTATACGCGGTAGAGCACGATGCAGACGGAAATGTTCTTGCGTATACAGAAAGCGGCAAGTGTGTTACGGTGAAAAATGGCGAAATTCTTGCGATAACTGATGCAAAAAAGAAGACAAAAAAAGAGATAAACGGATTCGAGGTCTGCAAGCTTCCGGCGCACCCCGGAAGGCAGTATCTTGCCACCGCGTCGGCGTGCGGAAGGCTTTCGGACGCAACATTCATTGTCGGAACAGGTGACGGAATGCTTGCTCTTGTGAAAAATGATAAGGTGTTTTCTCTTGGTGCTGTATGTAATGATGGCGCGGTTCACGACATCGCCGTAACGCCGGACGGAAAAAGAGCATTTGGGGTTGCGGGGGATCGCGACAGTCTTGGTGTTGTGTTCTCTTTTGATGTGGAAAATGGCGTCGGGATAGGTGGGCGTGTATACTTTGTAACCGGAGACAGCCGTGAGCGAACCGGCGTGAGCAACGAGCCTTGCTGCATAGATGTCTCTCCTGATGGCAAGCGCGTTGCAATAGGTGTGCGCGATAATCTCGGTTGCGTGTACGAATTTGAGATATAAAAATGGTGGTGTGACAAATTGGTCACGCCACCATTAAATATCGGAAGTGTATTTTGTTTACAGTCGCATCTTTTCAAGACGTTCAACTGCGTCGGGGCGAAGCCAGCCGTGAAAACGGCATTCCGACATAAGCTCATAGTATTCGTTTTCTTCTTTCCACTTGAGAAAATCCTCTTTCCACAGAGTTGGTGTGGTTCCGAACTGATTCCTGAAAAGACGGATGAAATGCGTTCTGTCATAGAAGCCGCATCTTTCAGCAATTTCGTCAAGAGAACAATCTGAGTTTTTCATAAGGTTGAGCGCATTGCACATCCTTGTTGCCATAACGTAGCTGTGACAAGTCCTTCCGACTATTTCGCTGAACGCGGAGGTAAAGCTTCGCTGTGACATCATAGCCTCACGGCTTATTTGCTCAAGAGTTATCGGCTCGGCAGAGTTTTCAAATATATATGACAATGCATTGTCCACGCACTCAAACTTGGTTTTGGCATTGATGATTTCTTTCCGGGAAAACGGGCTTGCATTTTGACGTGCGCATATTTCAAGAAAAGCCGCAACGCCGAGAAAAATCTTTCTTATATCCATATCGCGTTGTCTGAAAAATTCGGAAAGGCAGTCGGAAGTAAGAACATCCGCACGATTTTTGTCATTTCCGGAAATCTGCAACGAGGCGGCAATTGAAAGGAAATCAAAAGACGAAAGAGTGTATGAATGAGTGGAAAACGGAACATTTTCTTCAAGAAACATTTCTCTTGGTACGCTCATAGAAATAACATTCAGTTCATCAAGGTTTGATTTTGTGCTGTCTATCTGATGGAGTGAATACGGATGGACGATAATAACCGAGCCGGGAGTCTGCTTGAACCAGATTCCGTTTATCTTGTGCATATATTCTCCGGATATAGTATACCATATCTGAATATTCTCGTGCCAATGCTCGTCACTTAACCGATTATCCGAAAGCGGTTTGACGCTT